>CAYQFW010000019.1:2575-11632 GCA_964416955.1 uncultured Ruminococcus sp. | reverse complement strand
CTATGTACTTGAAAGGCATCTGCCTTGCGCTGAACTTTTGCGGAAGCATTGATTTTTGCTCACATACAAATCTCTCACCGGGTCTCGGATGTCCTTTACCGTAGTTAAATGCCTGGTAAGAATCAACCTCTTCTGCAATGCCCGCCACATCAAGACTTGCAACAAGCCTGTCATTGACATATACCTCTCCCGGCCTCAGCTTCTTTTTACGGTTCTTTTGAAGAATATACACTCCATACGGCTCTACAGCATGTCCGTACTCTGCATATTCGGGAGGCAGAGCTTCTTTCTTATATACTCCGTCATTTATAATCTTGTGATACAGTGCCCATGTAGTTGTAAAAGGCTCCTCGCTCTTAAAGTCCTCTGCATTGATACCGCAGTTCTGCAGTTCTTCATCTGTTGCATAGTACCTTACAATGTCGTATACCTCACTGCCGCCGATCCTTGTCGACCTTGCCTTTTCCCATGCAAGTGTACCTTGCTTAAGCCTTGCTTTCTTCATTGAAGTATCCTCCTATTTCTGCCCACTTGGATTTTGACCTCTGCAAAGCAACGAGGCTTGCATATTCATCATTAATTATGTCCTGTCTGCCCTCTCCCTTTGCTATGCGTTCCTTTATCTCTGTGAATTTGTCCTCTGCAAGCTTGGGATTGGCTCTAAACAAATCATATGTGTCTAATGCATCCTCTTTCTGCTCGTCTGTAAGGCTGTACAAATTCACATCGGGAATGTTTTCCTTCATGGGTACTACGATTTCATCCTCCACAATCGGAATATCTTCCGGTGTTTCCTGTTCAAATGCATAGATAGCTTCTTCAAGCTCCTGAAGAACCTCCTTGACTCTCTTTAGGGCTCTGCGGATTATGGTCTTGTTTACCATTTCTCCCGTCCACTTGCTCCAAAAGCTGTCGGGGTTGAGCTCCTTTGTTATTACCTTTCTCTTTTTCATTCCCCATTTTGGGTCTGTGTACTCCTCCCATTTGGATTTATAGAATCCCTGCTCACTTGTTGCAGCTATTTTGAGCATTTCGTCCATGCTTATTTCACATACTGTCATTACCACTCTTTTGTTCTTCTGAACATCGTGAATATCAAGACGGCATATGAACTTATCAAAGTACTTGTCAAGCATTCGTTCTGCAGTAACTGCCCTGTCCGGGGCAAATCTCTTATCCTCAAGCGTATACACGATATCGCCATCGTAGAAGTTTTCCTTGAAATATGTAGTGTCCGCATCGGGAACGGGAACAGCAACTATTGTGTCCGTAATTCTGTATCCCTTTCGTGCAGCTGCTCTTAAGAATGCCTCCACTCTTGCACTCGGCACAATGACATTCCCACGCTTTACAAAATCAATCTTGTCATAGTCCTCTGCGATAACTCCGCCCTGCCAGAGTGTCTGCAAGCCCGACATCAAAGTATTTGCAGCATTTAATGCATCCTGTTCTGTATTTATTTTTAAGGTCTTAAGAGCCTCGATTACTTTTACCGCAAATGGCGTACACTTCGTTTTCATGCCGATTTCACGATTAATTGATTTAAGACATTCATCCGGGCTTAAAATAAGCTGATTATATACACTTAAATTCTGACTCATGCACCTTTCCTCCAATCGTATCTGTCGCTTTCGGTTTCCGATTCGTAATCCGATTCCTCAATGCCGTGATAATCAATTGCACAATCCTCGCTGCAGAAATGATTATCCTCTCCGTCCTTAAAATAAATACTGCTGCGGTATATCTCTCCACCGCACTGAGCACATTCACATAATACTTTACTCATCAAGGTTCCTCCCGTTTCGTTCTGCAGGTGCCTCAACTGTTGCTATGCCAAGTATGGACCTTAGAATCTTGTAATCTCCAAAGCCTTCCTGTTCGCCTCTTACCAATTCCTTGATTATCCTCAGCTGTTCCTCCTTGGCAACAAGTGCGTTGTACCTCTGCACGCTTATTGACAACTTTTCAACAACCTCATAACCATCTGTATAACCACTGCTTAAATTTGAACATCCCATATTTTTTCCTCCAATTTTTATACTCTTCCTCCGTAAAATTTTAATGTTTATTTTATATATTTCCTGCAAAGTGCGTTTGTAGCCTCTGTAAGCTTTCTTTTGGTTTCCTCATCCTTGATATTCTCAAGTTCATTGAGAAGGTCAAGCAGGCACTTTTGAGCTTGTTTGAACAGTGTACGGAACGCAGATACAGAGGGGTCTGCCATTTCAAGCTGTTTTTGCATATCATTGAGTTGTGCCTGAGCTCTCTCCCTTTCCCACTCGGCTGCCTCTTTGTCTCTCTGTGCTTTAAGAAGCTTGGCATCGGCTTCTGCCTTGCTGTCTGCAAGCTGTTTCTTGAAGGCTTCTGCGGCATCTGCTTCCGCCTGTGCCTTAATCTTTGCCATGGCATCGTCCGACAGATGAGGGTTGTCCTTAAGAAGCTTGTACTGCTCTTTGGCTTTTCTCTCTGCTTTCTTTGCTTTGTCAAGCTCCTTAGATAGCCTGTCCGCTTCTGCCTGTGCAGTCTCTGCTCTTGTCTTGGTGTTGGCAAGGCTCAGCTCCATTTCGGAGAGCTTATTTTTTGCAGTGTCAAAAGCCTCCTGCAGCTCATCGGTCTTTTCTGCCTTTTTAAGGGCTTCGTCACGCTCCTTGATAGCTCTGTCGAGCTCACGGGTGGACATGTTCTCCACATCATTGTCCTCTACAAAGGCTTCCCGGTCCTCTTCCGGAAGTGCCAGGAGCTTAAGGGCCTTGGTATAGGTCAATTTGCCAAGCGTTTGGGAATTCATCTCACTGCCGAAAAAGCCTATCTGCTCATTGCCATACTCGTGATAAAGTCTCATGAGGTTATTGGCTGTGGACTGTGAAAACTCCGTCCGCTCCTTGAGCCATGTACCCCACTCGCCATGCGGAAGCATAGCCTTGGCTTCCTCAAGCCGTCTGCCTACCTCTATTGCATATGTAAGGGCAAGTGCCTTTGCCTGCATGCATATGGTTTTGATTTCAGCTGTCACAACCTCTATATTTCTGCTTTCTGCCTGCACCTCGTTATGCGGCATGCTTACTATTGCGTTTTCCATTTTTCTTACTCTCCTTTGGTAATTGTTTTATGTACTTAAGCCACGTGGCTTCGAATTCTCTTACCTCTTTGGTTCTTTCGCAATTTCCCTTTCCGCGGTTCTGCTCTACGGTGAGGGTCTCTGTATCGAGCTCAAGGGTAAAATATGACTTTTCGGGGGTATCCTCATGCCGGATGAAGAATATACAATGCTCTCCCTCCGAATGAGATTTGATATATCTGCCTACACAATGCCCGAGAGCCTTGCTCTCCCAAGTAAGCTCCTCCGGTTCCTCTGCTATGCGTATGCAAAGTCCGTTGGCAGAGAAGGTGAATTTGCTGTACTTCTCTTTAAGCTCGTGGAAAGCTTTCCGGTACTTTTCATTTTCAAGTGCCTTTTGCTTCTTTATCTCTTCGTCATGGGCTTTTATAATAGCCTTTGGCCATTTGACAATACTTTGAGTTAAGTCACCGCCGTTGCCATTAACCGTATCCCAATAGTCATATATGTACTGCGGATTTATGAGGTTCTTATTCTCCCGGCACCGCTTCCGCTGCTTCTCGATGTACCGGAACAGCTTGGGGAAGTTGAGCTCATACTTGGCACAACGCTCAAGCTGATAATATGGCCATTTGCGGCATTCTGCCATGTCCTCGAGCTTAAGACCTTTTTCCCGGTATTTCTTATAAAACTCTAAATCTTCTTTTTTCCACTTACGCTTTACCGCCTCTCTGAATTCGGGCTTGCTGAGGTCGAACATCTTGGCAGGCTGTTTTTGCTTGAGGTTCACTCCGGGAAGAGCACGCAGATATGATTTTGTTGTACCGTAAGATGAGCTTGTCGTGCAGTCGATATGTTCATTTATGAGTTTCGATGCTCCCTGCATGGCAAGGTTCTCTATATTGGGATGCTTTTGATATATCCGCAGATATGTAACGGGGTAGCATATATCAGCGCCGTTTACATATTCATAGAGCTTGGCATTTTCGAGCACGGTACCGTCGAGCGTATGAGCGTCAAGACCTACAAACATATCCTTTTCACTCTTGCCAAAGCTGTCCGTACACTTCTTTAGCTGACTCCATGAGCCTTTAAAGTACTTATAATAGTAATTGCATGCCATGCCGTTGAGGCGGACTGCTTTCTTCATATCTTCAAATACAAATCCCTCGCACGGAAGTATGCACATGGTAACCTCGCCGTTGTTGTTAACCCTTCTTTCTGCTACCCATTGAAGAAGAGCAACCTTGTTATCTTTGAGCTTTTGAATGTTTATGGGAAATAGCTGCTCCATGCAGGAGCTCTTACCTATGGCTGTGCTGTGTTTTGCAGTTACTTCTGCTTCGCATATAGGACAAAGTAAACTCTGTCCGCTGCTTATGGTTTCGTTTGTGCAACTGTTAAGAAAAGAAGGTAATCCCGTATGACATCCTGCCGGCAGATAAGTTTCGTAAAACTCATTATCGCATGCCGTGCACTTACACCATGCCATTCTTTCCTTTATTCCTGTTATCGGATTAAATACATATTCCGCCTTGTAGACTATGTACTCTGTCTTAAAGAGCTTTTCCACATGTTCGAGAACCTCCGGAGGCGGCACGTTTGATATCTGTTCCAAATAGTTTTCCTGCTCCAATTAAATCACCTCTAAATTAATTTTATATTGTAGGGTTCGGCGGTTTCCGACGAACCGCATGTCGACACATCCTAAAGGCTGTGCCCTACAATTCCGGGGCTCACAGGAAATCCGCTAAATCAAGAAAACCGCTGTTTGTGTCGATTTTCTCAACCGCTTGGGAATTTGCCAAAGCTTCTATGCCATAGAACTCTTTGATAATTCTCTCTGCTTCATCTCCCGTGACGCATACCGAGGCTCCCTTGTATTGCTCATGAAGCTCATCGGCATATGCATGTATTTCCTTCTCACACTCCGAGAGACTCATTTCGGGCTTGTCCAAATCCTTCGAAACAATTTCACATACCTTACTGCCGCCGGTTCTGCAAATATCCTTAAGCTGCTCACCAATCATATACACGGCAGTTCCTTTTTCTCCTTGTTGTGAAGAAATCTTCTCATTTAATAAAATGTTCATTTTTTCCTCCGTTTTTTCCCCAAAGGCTCCCCTGTGCGCCCTGAACAAAGTGAAGAAGTACTCGCAGGGGTATAAGGGGAGCTGTCAGCGTAGCTGACTGAGGGGTTGTATAAATTTCATTTTAGTACTTGTATTTTTCAAATTTGTATGTTAATATAAGAGTGTGTTTTGTCTCGACTGCTTCTGCGGTCGGGGCTTTTTTTTCCTTCTCCTTGAGGAGAAGGTGTCACCATAGGTGACGGATGAGGTGTAGCTTGCATAGCAAGCGTTATTTTATTTAACATATATCGGAACATATATCACCTCTCCCGGATACACCATCACATTATCCATACCGTTGATTTTCTTTATGATATGTACCGTTTCTCTTACATCCTCCGTATCATCGGTGTAATCGTCCGCTATGGTCCATACACTGTCTCCCTCGTGTACCGTTACCTCACATACTTCGTAGCTGTTCCCGGAGCATACGAATCCCAATAAGAACCCTATCATCACGAGCACCGCTACCACCGTGCAAAACCTCTCCGGGCTTACTATCCTTAACCTCATAATCCTTTACCTCCGTTTCTTGTTTTCTGCAATCGCATTGCTCACCGCAGTCTATGTTTGCCCTGCAGTATGGGCATGTCCTGTAACTCATTTTTCTATCCTCCTCTCAGCATTTGTTACCTCCGTATTCCGTAACCGCACCCTTTTCCAAGCTTCTCACCCGATGTCAAAGCAACAGCAAGAGCAACTACGGGGACAAACTTGTTGTTTATGGGTGTCACAATCTTTCGTACTGTCCTCGGGTCACAGCCTAAAACATCTGCTGTTTCTTTGAGATTAAGTACTTCTTTGTCATATTTTTCTCTTATGCTATTGTAAACTGCTTCCCATTTTTCCATCCTTCTCACTCTCCCTTTAGTTTTTCTTTTGACATAAATTTTATTTTGTGATATACTCCATACAAAAAGGATGTGTATAAATTGCATGAATTTGTCCGTAACCTGTTGGTTATATATTTAATCACTACAATTTCAAAATTTTGCTATTATTCTATTCGAATCTCTTACGGCAAGAAACTCATTAAAAAAATTGATTTTTATCACAACAATTCAGAACAGTTATCCAGATTATTTCCTCAACTTAAAGAATATTGTGACAAAGCCAAAATACAAATTTTCTCTCACCCGTATAACGAAAGAGCTAACCTAACTAATACAAGTGTGCAAAAATGCTTGATTTCCTCACTTAATAAAGCAATCGGATTCAATATGCTTAACAGGCGGAAATGCTACATACTCTTTACCATTTATGAAAATAATAAAGCCGTTTCCATCTGCAAGACTATCCTTGATGTACTTATCAAGATTGCGGGCTCGATAATCACCGCCATCATAGAGCATATGTGCTGATATAAATGCATCAAACTTTTTTACATCTGATACAACATATAGCTTTTTCCCGCTCCGATACATAGGCTCCATATACTGTTCAAGAATTATCTTAGTATCGGTACCCACTTTGGAAAGGTCACATTGTACCTTTTTTGCATTCCTGTTTGTCTTCCATTCAAGAATAAAGTACCTCAGCTCTTGAACAGACATTATTACTATGCCCATCAATGTTGCTACACCAACCGCAGCTAAAAACTTCATCTTCTCACTCTCCCTTTAGTTTTGATTTTGAATTTGCAAAAGCTCCACCTTCCAAGCAAAGTAAACTTCCCCCTTTTAACAATATGAATTTTTAGCAAACAATTCGTTTGGTAGTTGAAAACATTCCGAAAACACAGTAAAATAAACAAATAGTTGAGTATAGGCAGGAGGTGATAAACCATGAAATCATTTTGTCCTTTCATAAGCAATGAAACAATTAAAAGAGAACCATCTCCATGGAATTGTAAAGATTGTTGTTTCTATGTTTTCGAACACGCCTCAAGAAAGAATTATTGCGCAATTCTTCTTGCTGCCGAAAGAGCATCAAACATTGCCGAAGTAGTCATCAAAAGCAAAACTGTATAAAGAGTTACTAAGATTATTTTTAATTTGGCCTAACAAATGTATGGCTTGTCCTACCGTGAGATTATGAGAGTATAATGCTTTCATAATCTCCTGTTGGATTTCTTTGTCTCTCTTTTCAATTTCCTCCGCATTAAGTTCATTCCCCAACGCATCAATTTCAGAAATGGCACTAATCACGATGTACACTCCTCCTTTTCTTTTTCCAGATTGATAATTTCGACAGGAGACATCTCAAACGCTGAAGCTAATTCCATTATCAAAGAAACTGACAAATCTTGTTGCCTTTTATTTGTTTCTATGGCATGATAATATTGCGGTGTAATGCCGCAAATATTGGCAACATTTTGTTGTGTCATTCCTTTTTCCTCACGTTTTAGTTTCATCCATGTTCTCACTCAACTCACCTTCCTTTTTCAAAAAGGTTATCAATTGAACACCCAAACAATTCAGCAAGCTTTTGCAGTTTATCAATCGTTGGTTTTGATTTTCCAGTTTCCCACATTGCCACTGCTGCTTGAGATATTCCTAATGCCTCTCCGACATCTTGCTGAGATAGTCCCTTAGCTTTTCTCAACCTTTCTAATGTACCCATAATGTCACCTCGCTTTATAAAGTATGCTTATATTATAAAGTAACTTTATAATATTGTCAAGAGCTTTTATAAATTTTCTTTATATTTTAATTTTCCTATTTACTTTGTCATAAACAACACTTATAATATAAGCGAAACTTATATTGTATGGGGTGAATGTATCAATGAAATTACAGTTAAAAGAACTCAGAAAACAAAGCGGAATGACACAGCAAGAATTGGCAAGTAAATTGGGAGTAACACAAGCTACTCTTTCAGGATGGGAAACTGGCAAATATGAAATAGATAATGAAAGTTTGCGGAGATGCTCAAAAATATTTATGGTCTCTATGGATTATCTTTTTAATGCATCTATGGACTCTGAAGAAATTGCCTATGCCCGAAAAAAAACAAAAGAGCTATACGAACAACAATCACCTGATATTAAATCAGTAGAGGATTTTTTGGATGTTAATTTTGCCACTTTTAGAAGTTGGTATCAGGGTCTCGGTGATTATTTTAGTAATGTTTCCAACCTTATTAAACTTGCAGATCTATTCAAAGTTAGTCTATATGTACTTTTGGGGAAAAGCGACAAAGAACCCTCTTCATCCCTTAACGAGCAGCTTTCCGGAATTGACTTTGCTCTTTGGAGCGAAACACAAGACATGACCGATGCAGAGAAACAAGACATAATTGATTATATACAATTCCGAAAAACAAAAAGGACTGATTAATATGTTGTCTTTATCTCAGCTTTATAAAATCGCAAATGACAATAACATTTTGGTCGATAACTTTGACACGAAAGAAATTGAATCTTTTTCCATGCCGGATGTTGTTGTCTTAAATAAAAAGAAGCTTAGAACAACCAAAGATTTGAAAGTGCACTTTGCTCATGAGCTTGGTCACTGCCAAACGGGCAGTTTTTATAATGTTAATACTTTGGAAACACGTGCAAGAATGGAACATAGAGCAGACCGATGGGCAATAAAAAAGCTTATTCCCTTTCCGGAACTCCTTAATGCACTTAAAAACGGACTCACCGAGCGCTGGGAGCTCGCAGAACATTTCAACGTGACAGAGGATTATATAGATAAGGCTCATAAGCTTTATGAAGAAGAGTTACTTAAACTTTGCATTTAATTAAGAATAGGAATTTTTGAGAAATGAACCACATTAAAGAACACATTTTAAAAGTTTATAATAAAATACCAAAAGCAATAAACTCCGAAGTTGTTATATTTACGGGATTTCTTTGTTTTTCATTAGTTTTATTCCTTGCATCTTTAGGCAACTTATCAGTACTGAAGAGTACCTACTCAT
>CAYQFW010000019.1:0-2565 GCA_964416955.1 uncultured Ruminococcus sp. | reverse complement strand
CGAAACGTATCAGAATTGGCATTTTATTTTGTTGTTATAAAATTAATTTATTCGATATGTGCCTTGATAAAGAATAAGAAAATTAACAACTTGAAAATACATAGTATATGGTTATTAATTCTCCTAACCATTTCATTACCGCACATTCCGAAAGTGCTCGGATATGGCACCACTCAAATTGGCTCCTATTACGAAAAATCAGAATACACTGAGAATTATGTTGTCTTCGTGTCCAGAAAACCACAAAAAGAAAAACAACGCAAACTTTATACTCTTGTAGCACAAATTTCACGATATGAGGATTATCTTTATACTAATACAACAACCAACCATATAACAGGAGAGCAAACCGACAAAGAAGTCACAGCACTCAGTTATCACATAGAAAAATTATACTTTAATAACGGAGGACATCTTAATTTTGATGAAGCAGATCCTCAATATACAACGTTAGAACCAGATAAAGAGCAAACGGTCAAAGATAATAAAGGTGATATATACTACGTAACTTTGACAACGCAAAAAGCTCACAAGGAGACCAACTATGATTAACTTGGTTTATTTGATAATTGCACTAACAATTGCTATATTCATTTCAATTATTATCATTAAAAACACAAGCAATAAAAATTGTTTTTTAAGGTCACAAACAAACAAATTGCAAGACGAAAACACTAACTTGATAAATGACAAACTAAAATTGCAAAATGAAAAAACCATGTTAATAAATAACATGCAAGATTTACAATCTAAATACGACAAATTATTATCCACACTTGATACTATGAAATCTAATCTCACTGCATTTCCATATATGGCAGGAATGATTGCAGATATTGAAACATATGGATTAGAAAAATTAGCACTTGGTCTATCTTGGGGTTCTTCTCAGGAACGATTAAAAAAAGTAAAAGCTATTCGAGAAATACGAAACGACGCTCGTGCAATGGTAGAAAAGAATAAATACTCTCAGTACCAACTTGCATATTTATTAGAGCTATTTCCTGCTCTTGCAGATGTCATAGAATGTGACTTTAACAATTTGCCTCCCATTGAAGTGAGCGAGCTATCGGAGTACGATAAATCCCGAGACTATCTTTCCAGGGAAGAATACGCAAACCTTACATCAGTTGAGAGAAACCAACTTGCGTTAGACAGATACCAAACCTCTCACGCTAAAACCAAATGGGAAATAGGTCGTGATTACGAGCAATATGTTGGATATAAATTACGAGAATCCGGATATGAAGTAGAAGATTTCGGCTCACTCATGAAGCTTGATGATTTAGGACGGGATATCATTGCAAAAAAGAATAACATAACTTTGATAATACAATGCAAATACTGGAGTTCAATAAAAGAAATACACGAAAAACATATAACACAACTATATGGTACAACTGTCAGTTATTGTATTGAAAATAACATTGACCCCAAAACAGTAAAACCAATACTTGTCACCAACATCACACTTTCAAAAACCGCAAAAAAGATGGCTTCGTACTTAGGGGTAGATTATGCTGAACACTATGAATTAGGTGCATACCCCTGTATCAAGTGTAATATTGGACACGATGGATATATCACCACAAAAATATATCATTTACCTTTTGATCAACAATACGATCGAACAAAAATTTCAAAAACCGGAGAATTTTATGCCATGACTGTTGCCGAGGCTGAAGCTGCCGGATTTAGAAGAACTTACAAATGGTATGGGAACTAAGAATAGATTTTAAAAAACCAAATAAAAATGACCGACTCTTGGCAATCGGTCATCTTTATATACAATCATGGGAGGTCAAACAAAACACTGCACACATCACTCTTTTATTGTAATACATAATTTGCACAAAATCAAGGAGTGAAATAAAACATGTTTAAAAGAAAAGACGGCAGATACTGCCACAAGCTTAGTATTGACGGAAAAATTGTATGGTTTTATTCTACCGCCGATACAGAACGTAAAGCAAAAAAGGATATTGACAATCAAATAGCCGACTATCGTTTCATATCTCATGAAAAAAAGCATAAGCTAAGCAAGCTGTTTGAGCGTATGATTGAAGAAAAGGAAAAAACAGTATCCTACAAAACAGTTGAGACCTACAAAATAGCATATAAACACCTCGAAAGATTTCATGAACGCTATATTGAAGAGATAGAACCCTTTGAAATCCAAAAGCTATTCAATGATATGCTTGTCACAGGATACTCAAAATCGTCCATTTCCAAGGTCAAAATTGTTTATGGTCTAATTACAACATATGCTATGCTAAACGGTATCAAGGTGCAAAATTCTGCTTCCGTAGTGCATGTACCCAAGCAGGCAAAGCAAAACAAAAGACACGCCATATCAGATGCGGATATTGAAGTTATCACAAACAGCCTTGATGTTGAATTTGACATATACGCTTTTTTGTTGCTTTACACCGGGCTGAGACGAGGAGAAGCTCTCGCTCTTCGCAAAGAAGACGTGAACCTTGAAACACAGACAATCACAGTTAACAAGTCTATCGAATATGACGGCAATGACCCCAAAGTAAAAATGCAGACCAAAACAGAAAG
>CAYQFW010000018.1:0-11659 GCA_964416955.1 uncultured Ruminococcus sp. | reverse complement strand
AAATGCGTAGATATTAGGAGGAACACCAGTGGCGAAGGCGGCTTACTGGACTGTACCACGAAGTCCTTTAATAATTGCAGTAGCACCCTTTTCAGCAGCATATTCTGCAAGCAAGCCGTTGCAAGAATCAACCTCAACATTTTTAAGGTTGGGAATGCATTTTTTAATCATTTCCACACGCTCTTGGGCAGTAAAACAACTGTTTTTATTTGAGTTAAAGGCAACAACTACAATCACCTTATCAAACATATTTGCCGCTCTGCAGATAATATCAAGATGACCGTAGGTCACAGGGTCAAAACTGCCGGGGCAAATTGCTATACTGTTTTTCATTACATCTGCGCCCCTTTTCTGTAAACCGAAACATTTATTTTTCCGTAACGATAGGTTTTAGCAACGTAGAAACCGCCGATACTTTCAGGAATTTCCACTTCGGGCGGGTATTCACAAATAACTATACCATAATCGCTCATAAGCGGTAAAACCGATTTTAAAGCAGGCACCAAAAGACCGTTATTATACGGCGGGTCCAAAAAAACGATATCAAAAACATCGCAACTTCTTGCTGTAAAGGAAGAATAATCCGACATATATACCTTTGATAAATTTTCGAAACCCACACTTTCAAGATTTTGCTTTATAATCTTTATCGAAGAAGCGCTGTTGTCAACAAACACGGCGTTTTTTGCACCTCTGCTTAAAGCCTCTATGCCAAGTTGCCCCGAACCTGCAAACAAATCCAGCACGCGCCTGCCTTCAATATCAAACTGTATTGCGCTGAAAACCGCCTCTTTGACTTTTTGCGAAGTCGGGCGGACATCGTTACCTTCGAGTGTTTTTAAATTCTTACCACGGGCAATACCTGTAATCACACGCATTTATATCACCAAAACGAAATTTTAAAATTAACACAGCACATAAACTGCCCATAATATGTTATTATTATCCCACGAACACCTATGTTTTGTCAAGTGTTTTTTGTTTTCAAGCGCAATATATAAATGAAGTCATTGCGAGCGAAGCGTGGCAATCTCGTTAAATTGACAAGATTGCTTCGCCGTTTCACTCCTCGCAATGACATTTTAAATTCCGCATTACGCATTACGAATTACGCATTAAATTTCAATTCCGTCTGTCGCGGGACCGTCCAAAAGGTCTCCTTTTTCACTAAAACGCGAACCGTGACAGGGACAGTCCCACGTGTGCTCATACTTATTCCATTTAAGCGCGCATCCCAAATGCGGACAGCGTTTAGCGGTAGGAGTAGCGAGATTTATGACAGTTTCGGCGCCGTTTACGAGCAGTTGCGGTGTTAAAATACTGCGTGACGGGGTAAAAATTTCGGCAAAATCGTTTTGCTTACCTGTTAGCATATCGCTTAAAATTTGCGCCGAGCACATAGCCCCCGTCATACCCCATTTGTTGAAACCGCTTGCAACATACAATTCATTTGTTCCCGTACTGTACTTGCCGATATAACACATTTTATCAAGGCTCATACAGTCTTGTGTCGCCCAAGAAAACATCTCTTTGGCGTTTGGGTAATGAAGCCTTGCAAAATTTCGCAATTCGCCGTAACTTCCACCCTGCTTACCTGTTCTGTGACCGCCACCGCCAAGCAACAGTAAATCCCCATAATTGCGAAAAGACATTCCTTTGTCATCTTCGTCAACATACATACCTTGCACATTTTGCGCGTTTTTTAGTGCCAGCACATACGAGCGGTGCTGATAGAGTTTTAAAAAATATTTGCCGTGCTTGTTTATAAAGGGGAAATGTGTGCAAACCACCACCCGTTTCGCCTTAATTTTTCCGTTTTCGGTTACGGCGGTGTTGCCGACCATCTCGCGCACTTTGGTGTGCTCATATATATTAAGTTCATTCGCTATTTGAGAAAGAAATTTAAGCGGATGAAACTGCGCCTGATTCTTTATTCTCACAGCACCATCACAATTTATCGGCAAATTCATATTTTTCACAAAATCGGCTTTACAACCGATTTTTTCTAACGCCGTGAGTTCTTTATTTATTTTGTTTTTGTTATAGGAATAAACAAAATTGTCTTTGCTTTCAAAATCGCAGTCGATATCCTTGCAAAGACGAGAATAAGTTTCAAGCGCATTTTCATTGGCAAGATAATATCCCTGTGCGGTTTCAAGTCCTTTTTGCGAGAGTATTTTATGATAATTAAAACCGTGCTGTAACGTAATTTTCGCGGTGGTTTTTGCCGTAACGCCCGAGCAGATTGTGTTTTGCTCGACAAGGACATACTTAACCCCTGCTTCCCCCAAAAAATACGCCGTCAAAAGCCCCGCTATACCCCCGCCGATTATAAGCACGTCGGTGGAAATATCCCCTTTAAGTTTTGGGAAACTCGGCATTTTTTCCTGTTCCCATAAAGATTTATTCATAATATCACCAAGGATATTATTTGTTAGCAAAACAATTATATTCAATTGCTTTTCAAAAGCAAACACTAAGGGTTTATCATTGTATATTGTTATATTGGGTCAAGGGCGCAAGCGACAAGATTGCAAATACGCCTTATTTAAAAAAGGAGTATTTTGCTATTTAAAGCAAAACACTCCGTTGTTTCTGGTCTCGGTTTCGCCTACCGAATTTAAGGCTTTACCGAGTAGTGTGACAAGGGCACCAACCGAGCGGTCAGTCTGTCGGTCTGCCAAAGCGTTTGTTTTGGCACAGCAACTGTTTGCAACCAGTTCCCTTGGTCTTTATTGTTATTAAAACACATCTTTTTTAAAACGCTAAGAAAAATCTGTAAATAAAATGTGAAAACTGTCTTATGACAAACTGTCATAATTTTAAACAAAAAATATGTTACAATATCATTGAAATCAGTTTCTTGTATCTTCCTGATTTCTGTACACCACAAATTTGCAGAACAAAAATTCAAGCGCAAAGTTTGAAAGCATTGTAACCGCTAAAACTATATAAGCGTGTATACCTGATGCTTCGGCAATATAACCGAGCCAAGTAGATAACGGTGTGAACACAAGATAAAAACCGAAAACCTTAGCCATTGCAACAGGAATATTCGCCGCCGATTTAAAGGTATAGCGACGGTTAAGTGTAAAGTTCCACAAAACCGATAAAATAAGCGAAATCAGATAAGACGGCCAGTAGCCCATCTTGATAAGGTCGTTAAATACCGCAAATGACCCAACCTGAATAACACCTGCCGAAATTGAAAACAAAGCAAATTTTACCGCCTGCCAAAAAGATTTTGCTGCCATAATTCTTTTTCCTTTTCTATGAATATAAATTTACACTATGTAGGGGCATGCACGTCCGCAAAAATGTATCTAAACCTTACGGACGACCAATGGTCACCCCTACGATATAAAAATAACACAATATCGTGTCATTTTCAACATTTTTCGGTATTCTATGATACAATGAATAAAAAATATCACATTATGTGATAAATCCACACTTGAATTATTTAAGACCATTATAATAATATTCAACGCAAGCTCCGATTGTCGCCAAACTAACCAAAAAAGAAGATGTCCGCATACATCTTCTTTTTTATATGTTTTTTATTGTTTTTTGTAGGGTACGACCTGTGTGTCGTACCGTCAAATTTGATATATCTGAACGGAATGACACGCAGGTCATTCCCTACAATATGCAATTGAGTTTTATAAAAAATTCCGCATTACGAATTAAATTTGGAGCTCGCCGAATTCTTTTTCCAAAGCGATAACTTTATCAGCTGAGCGCATACCGTCAGTACCGTTATTTTCAGAAAGCGAACAAGCCGCAGAAGCGCGTGCAAACTTCATAGCGTCTTCCAAAGATTTATCTTCATGAGCGCCGTAAAGAATACCGCTACAGTAAGCGTCACCCGCACCTGTAGAGCCCTTAATATAACCCGCGGGCAACTTAAGGCTTGGAACGGTGATTTTTTCGCCTGTTTCACAGTCGTAACCGTAGCCGCACTTGGGTGCATGGATAACAATCCACTTAGAAACGCCGAGTTCCTTAATCTTTTCAATCGCTTCAAACGCCTTGTCGGCTAAAACAACACCATCTTTGGTAATTTCTACGCCTGTAACAGCCTCAGCCTCAGACTCGTTGATACAACAAATATCGGTGTATTTGAGAGCGGCTTTAACGATATTTTTCGCCCTGTCGCTTTGTTCGGAAACAACGTCGATAGAGGTAATCATACCGCGTTTTTTAGCCTCAGCCAAAATACGAGCGCCGTGGGTACCGTATTCGCTGTCAGGTGAATCAACCTTCTTCATTAAAAGCAAATACTCAAGCTGGAAAATCTTGGTATCGATAGTATCCCAATTGATATAATCCATTCCAAACTTGTCGCTGGCTTCGGGAACGAAGAAGAATGTACGCTGTTTTGTGTCGGCGGCATTCATAACATGTGTTACCGAACTGTTTTCCTCAATAGTCACATTTTCGATATCAATATTCGGAAAACTTGCCAACACTTTTTGCAAATGTTTGCCGCCCTTATCGTCGCCGATAATAGCGCAAACCTTAACCTTTAAGTTTTCGTCAAACTTTGCAAGATCCAAAATCATATTACCCGTACCGCCGATATTAAGGCTTGTATCTCTTACCGATACCAAAAAACCTTGATTGGGGTAGGTGTCGATTTCGTAGAATATGTCCGCTATAAGCGAACCTGCAACCGTAATACCTTTTTTAGCACTCACGGAATTACACCTCTAAACTAAAGATTTGGATAGCTTCCTTAACATTTTCCTTCATTGCTTCAATAGCAATAAGGGGAATGTCATGATAGAAAACGTTATCTTTATCGCTATTTTCGATAAATTCTTTAACAGCCTTACCGCCTGCCAAAGACATATATGTGTAGTAGTTAATCTTGCGGATACCATTGCGGATAGAGGTCTGAAATTCTTCCTTAGTAAGACCTGAACCACCGTGCATTACGAAAGGAACATTGATTTTTTCCTTAATCATCTTGATACGGTCTAAATCAAGTTTCGGCTTAACTTGGTATACACCGTGAGCGGTACCGAAAGCAATAGCCAAAGCGTCAACGCCTGTGCGTTCAACGAAGTCTTTAGCCATATCAGGATCGGTGTAAACATCTTCTGCGCTTGCAAAAGAATCGAGAGTTTCCTGTTCACCCGCTTCGCCAACACCGATATCAGACTGGAAGATGTGGCCGAGTTCTGCTTCAACAGTAACGCCTACGCTGTGAGCGAGACGGCACATAAGAGCGGTCTGAGCAACGTTTTCTTCGTAATCAGCGCCTGAAACGTCAAGCATAACAGAAGTAAAGCCCAACTGAATAGCCTTCATACAGGTTTCGAGTGATTGACCGTGGTCAAGGTGAACACATACCGGAACTTTTGCCTTTTTAGCCATATCTACCATAATGGGAGCGATAGTTTCTAAAGGCATAAGGGGGAAGTGTACTTCAGCGTGGTTAAGGATAACACCCTTGCCTGTTTCTTCAGCAGCCGCGATAATAGCGGTAAGTGCTTCAAGGTTTACAGCGTTAAACGCGCCAACGGCATAACCTTTTTCTTCAGCGTCCTTCATAAGTTCTGTCATTGATACTAACATAGTTTTTTCTCCTTTATGTATTATACTACGATATATTATACAACTTTTATTAGATTAAGTCAATCTTGTAGCCAAGGTAGTTATCAAATGCTTCTCTTACAGATTCAGCATAGTTACCCTTGGTGATAGCAGCGTGGTGGCGATAGCCGTTACGTGCCATATAGTTGAACATTTCATTAGCGTTTTCTTTTTCAAATACAACGCCCATACCGAAGAATACATCAGGAAGCTTATCTTCTGTGAACTTACCTTCGGTTACGAATGCACAAAGCTCGCCGTCTTCGGTCTTGAAGCTACCAACAGTAACGTCACCCTTAATGAGTTCGCCAACGTTGATACCAACACCGCTACCGTCGCCATAAGACTTCTTGAACATAAGGTGTTGTTCAATTGTGCCCTTACCTTCCATCATAGAGATAGGAGCGGGTCCGCAGTGGAAGAAGATACCCTTATTCATATCGTCTTCGTAGTTGTTGTTAACATCGAGAAGTACTACAGGCCAGTTTGCTGCCAAGCCCATAGCGCGCATCATAACAGCGTTTGTGATATCAAGCTCGCAAGCAGCAGCGATACCGCGTTCGTTAAGTTCGCCTAAGAGTACGCAGGGAGCGATACCATAGCGAAGCTGTAATTCGTTCCAGCAACGAATAGCAACAGCCTGTAAGTCGTAGTCTTCGATAAGCTGGTCGATAGCAACACCCAAACGGGCAAGATTTTCAAGTTTGATGTCTGCCCAAGCAGAGAAGTCAGCAATAGCAAGTAAATCCTTCTTCTTAGCATCAATCTTTAAGAAGTCAGCTTTATCCATCAAATCGAAAACAACGGTCATATCGATAGTTTCGATATTAACGCGCTTGTTCTGGAAAGCGATTTCGTCACAACGAACGGTCTTGAATGCGGTAGTACGGGCACCGATAGCGCCAACATTAAACTTGCGCATACCTGCTACAACGCGGCAAGTACCTGCAAAGAGACGTAAATCTTCTACAAAAGACTCATCAAGCGGGTCAACACAGAATTTCTTTGTAAGTGTATACTTAATCTTCATCTGACGTAATACGTTGCAAATAGCCATTTTACCAGCCATTGTATCACTACGGTGAGCGAAGTCCATTTTGTCCATAAGGTCAGGACAAGCCTGAACCAAAATCGGAACGTCTACGTCCTTAAATGCTACAGAAGCGCCGTTTTCATCGCCGAAGTTAGGAAGGCAAAGAATAATACCGTCATATTCGCCCTTGTGTTCTTCAAGGAACTTTGCATAAAGTTTGCCTTCAGCAATGGTTTCGATTGCGCCGTAACGGGTAAGGCTTTCGTCCATGATTATGTAATCATAGCCGTTTTCCTCACAAACTTTAACCATTTTTTCTCTGGCAGCAGCTACAAGCTCGCCGGGGAAGAAACCACGGTTACCGAAATAAAGCGCGAAGGTTGTTTTTTTCATAATAAAGACCTCCAAAATAAATTTTTACATATATATAATATACTTTTTACAGTCAATAGTATAGTAGGAAAAATCACAAAAAATAGAAAAATCTTCCCAAATTACGAGAAGATTTGTATTGATTATTGCAAAAGGTAGTAGTATAATAGGTTTGTAAACACAATTCACGGGAGATTATTTATGGTTTGCGAAAAATTATTTAACGAAATCGACAGCTTGAACGAAAAATACACAAATATTTTAGAAGAGGTTTGCAACATCGAAAGCCCGACCCATTTTAAAAAAGGCGTAGACGAGACAGCCTATTACTTTGCGAATATGGCAAAAGAAAAAGGTTGGAAGGTCGAAATTTTAAAGCAAGAGGTTGCGGGAGATGTTGTTTGCATTACCCTTAATCCCGAAATTAACGAAAAACCGATTTCGCTCTCATCCCATATCGATACAGTTCACCCCGCAGGACTTTTCGGCACACCTGCCGTAAAACGTGACGATACCAAAATGTACGGTCCCGGTGTGCTTGACTGTAAGGGTGGCGCCGTTACGGCATTTATGGCTATGGACGCGCTCGAAAAAACAGGCTTTAAAAAGCGCCCCGTTATGCTTTTACTCCAAACCGACGAAGAAGTCGGCAGTCGCATAAGCAATTATGAAACCATCAACTACATTTGCGAAAAAGCAAAAGATTCTGTTGGCTTTATAAACCTTGAAGGATGCATTGGTAATACTGCTGTTTTGCAAAGAAAAGGCGTTATGCGCCTTAAATTTGAAATAAAAGGCAAATCCGAGCACTCTTCCCGTTGTTTTCAGGGCGCGAGTGCCATTACCGAAGCGGCGCACAAGATTATCGAACTCGAAAAATTAAAAGATAAAGACGGTATCACCTGTAACTGCGGTATAATAAACGGCGGTACGGTTGCCAATACAGTTGCTGAAGAATGTACCTTTATTGCCGATATCCGTTTCGCCACAAACGAACAATATATAGAGGTTATGGAACTCGTCGATAGCCTTTCGCAAAAAAGTTCGGTCGAAGGGTGTAGCTGTACGGTGGAAAAAATCGGCAGCCGTCCTGCGATGGTAAGAAATCAAAAAAACGACAGCTTCTTAGAAACAATAAACAACATATTTAAAGGGTGTGACTTAGCACCTTTGACCGCCCGTTCTGCTTTGGGCGGTTCCGACGCGGCATATTCTACCAAAGCAGGTATTCCAACTGTTGACAGCTTCGGTACCGAAGGCGGATTTATCCATTCGATAAATGAATTTATCTATTTAAAATCTATAGCAGAATCGGCAAAGAAAATCGCCGCAGTTTGCTACTGCATATAAAACGGTGATACCATGCTTATAAACTTTAACATAGAACGACTTGACAAACTGCTCTACGATTTTTACCGCATCACAGGGCTTACTGTAAGCGTTTGGGATTCGCAGATAAATCAGCTCTCGTTTCAACCCAAAGAAATGCGAAGTTTTTGCAGGGCTATCCGCTCGACACCTAAGGGCGAACAGTTATGTCTTGCAAGTGACCGCGCCTTGTGTATGGAATGTGGAAAAACGGGAAAATCGGTTTCGCGTTATTGCCACGCGGGGCTTATAGACACCGCTGTGCCGATAAAATTTAAAGATACTATACTCGGCTATATGATGTTCGGTCAGATTGCCGACAAGCCTTCAAGCGAGATTACCCCCGCCCTTAAAAAGCTTAGCGAAAACTTGGATATGGACTGCGACTATCTTCACAGCCTTTACGAAGAACTCGAAACCCACGACGCCGAAAAAATCGACTCTATTGCCAACATTTTAAAGATGGCTACCCGTTATTTGTGGCTTTCAGAGTATATAAAAATTGGGTACGATACCACCGCCTCTAAAATAGACGATTATATCCGTACCCATTTAAACGAAGAGCTTTCGGTTAAAACTCTTTGCTCGGCATTCAATATTTCAAAAAACCGACTTTACGATATTTCGCACGAATGGTTCGGCTGTTCAATAGGTGAATATGTCACCAACGCGAGAATCGAAGAAGCAAAACGACTGCTAAACACCACCGATTTACCGATAAATCAGATTTGCGCAAAGGTTGGTATTAAAGACTATAACTATTTTACAAAATTTTTCAAATCCGCCGTTGGCGTACCACCGCTTAAATACCGAAAATCAGTAATCGATATATAAAAAGAGCAGAGTTTTCACTCTGCTCTAAATAATTTTTGGCGTAAATTTACGGCGTTTCCGTCGAACTGTATACCCTTAATTCCAACCGCTTCAGCGCCCTTTACATTCCTTTCAAGGTCGTCAATAAAGACACATTCTTCGGCTTTAAGTCCGTACTTGTTAAGTAAATGCTCAAAAATTTCCCTGCTCGGCTTTACAATGTTCAAAAGCCCCGAAAAAACAAGCCCGTCAAAAGAAGATAACAGTTCGTTTATATCCTCTACTTCCTTATAGGCTTCAGAAAAACCGATACTCACATTAGACAAAAGGAAAAGTTTTCCGCCCTTTGCCTTAATTTCTTTAACCAATTCTGCCATACCCTCAACAGGTAACAAATTTTTATGCCAGTTATCATATATCTCGCAAGCCACCGCGTGCAAGCGTTCAGGCAAAGCTTCGCAAAACTCCACTTTTGCCTGCTCGTCAGTAAGGCTTCCGTCATCAATTCTATCCCAGTAAAATCGGTCAAACACAACCGAATAAACTGTGTTATAATCTTCTTCGTTTTTTATGTACTTGCGAGCCATATACTCACAGTCGAACTTATACAAAACCCAACCAAAGTCAAAAATGTAATTCTTTATCATTTTTTATCCTCCGTTAACAATGCACAAAGCGCAATTCATGAGCCGTAAGGCTCAATTCACGAAATTTTAATTTCAATTCATGCCGCAGGCAATTCATTATTTAATTATTCTTAACAGAACCGTTTTCTTTTGCTGTATTCAGTGATGCTACCAATAACTTTCTGATTTTACTGCATTTTTTATACATTTCAGTATATTTGTCATCTGTTATTATTTTTGTTTCTTTAAAAAGTTCTAACCAATAATCACTTTCATAACATTCTTTTAGTGCAATTTGAAACTTATTGATAAAATCCGCTCTGCTCGCAGCATAATTTGCTTCATGAATGTTTGCACCTATGCTTGTTCCGCTTCTCAAAAGTTGATTTATTAAAACATTACCTTTTTTATTTTCTTTTATGTCGGTACAGAGATTTACAGTATCAACTGCAAATTGTTTTGATAAACTAATAAGAACATTTTCTTTCATTCTTCTCACCCATTTGATGAATTGACGGACAAGCCGTCATGAATTGGCTAAGCCATGAATTGTTGTTTCACAACATGAAATGAATTGCTAATGCGCGAAGCGCAATTCATGAGCCGTAAGGCTCAATTCACGAAATTTTAATTTCAATTCATGCCGCAGGCAATTCATTATAAAAGATTATATCACAAAATAAATTCTCTTGCAATATTTCAGGTTGTAAACAGCACATTTTTCGGGTATAATATATTTATAAAATTTTGGAAGTGTTAAAATGTTAATAGATTTTCATACCCACGCTTTTCCCGAAAAAATTGCCCAAAAGGCGATAGAAAAATTGAGCTTTGCTTCAGGCGGGCTCGACGCCCACACCGACGGCACCTTTGCGGGACTTAAAGCGTTACTCAAAAAAAGCAAAATTGACAAGGCGGTAGTGCTTAGCATTGCCACCAACGCCACACAACAAAAAAACGTAAACGATTTTGCGGCTTCTATAAACGATAATAATACTATTTTCGCTTTCGGCTCAGTCTTCCCCGACGCGCCCGACGCGCTTTACGAACTTGAGCGCATAAAAGATATGGGGCTTAAAGGGGTAAAACTCCACCCTGATTATCAGAGCTTTTCCGCCGACGACGAAAAAATGAAACCCATTTATAAAAAAATCGGCGAATTGGGGCTAATTACAATTTTCCACGCAGGGCAGGACTATGGCTTTCCGCCACCCTATGGAGCCACTCCCGAAAAAATGGAAAAAGCGCTTTCGTGGTTCTCTTCCCCCGTAATTGCGGCGCATTTCGGCGGTGTCGGTTCAGGACAAGAAGTGCTCAAACACCTTTGCGGAAAAGACATCTATTTTGATACTTCTTTCGGCTACGGAACGCTTCCTAAATACTACGCGCAGGAAATAATCAACCGTCACGGCGCCGATAAAATTCTCTTTGGCACAGACACCCCTTGGCATACGGCAAGAATGGAAATGCAGCTTTTAGACAGTTTGCAAATTTCCCACGCCGATTTTGAAAAAATCACCCACAAAAACGCAGAAAAATTACTTGGGATATAAAGAACTCTCCCGAAGGGAGACACTTCGTAAAGAAGTAGTCTCCCTTTTTCTACACAAAGAGAAAATGACACTTTCAAATACTGAAAGTGTCATAGTGGGTTACATACTTTGAGAAAAGGTAATACTTACCAAAAACAAAGATAAGCTTTCTCGGCGGGTAAAGTGATATTGCAAACTTAAAAGTTTGCAGTGATATTTTTGCCTTCGGCAAAAGTGATATGAAAACCTATCGGTTTTCGTGATATTATATTCGCCCTTAAACTGTCCGAAGGACAATATCACTATGCGAAGCA
>CAYQFW010000017.1:0-12174 GCA_964416955.1 uncultured Ruminococcus sp. | reverse complement strand
ACATTAGCACACTGACCCAAAATCCAAGGGATAAGCTCGAAATGGGCAAGGTTATCTTTAAGCGGAGTTTTCTTTCGGTAAACGGCGTTGCCCACAAAATTGAGTGCCGCAACACAAAGCCCTTTTTCGTTTGCGGCGTCGTAATAAAGGGGATAATCGTTTTTTATATATGCCATACCGATAATGGCGTAATGCTTTTGCATTATTCCCATATCCCGAAAATCAAAGATAAAATTGCGCGGAGTTATAGTAATACTTTCGCCAAAAGAAAACTCATAATCGAGCGTTCTTCCAAAATAAAAATCATTCGTTTTATAAGTAATTGCTGTGCACAAAAAAATCACCCTAATTAGTTTTGGGCGATTTTTGGCAATTTATTCTTTAAAAAGTCATTGCGAGCGTAAGCGTGGCAATCTATTTGTATAAATAATTTCACAAGATTACTTCGGAACAAAGTTCCTCGTAATGACAAAATTAAATTTTATTTATTCTTTTTTTCTCTGTCGCCAAGACCTGAAAGGATAATTGCTACAAGACCTAAAACAGCGCCTAAAACAAGCTCAAGCGAGAGTTTGTCTTGACCAAGTATAACAGATACTATAACTGTTACGGTTGCCGAGAAGGGCATCATAACCGCTACAACGGTTGGGTCAACCTTTTTCATAGCCCAGGTGCGAATAAGCCAACCGAGTGTTAAAGACACAAGCACGAAAGCGATGTTCAAAAGTATGTACTTTATATCAGGTGAGAACATTATAGGCTCTATACCTGTGGCGTTTAAGGTTATTGCCGAAATAAAGCTTAAAACCGCTTCGGTGAAAAGCTGAATTGCGAGATAAAAGGGTACGAAAAACTTTTTAGCGTGGATACCTGTTATGGCAATATTTATACCGTAGAACACGCCCGAAAGCGCGCAAAGGCTGTCGCCGAGCCAGAAAATTTCCGCCCCGCCCGAAATCATACCAGTAAGTATAAAGCAAGAGCCAAGGCAGAGTATAGCCGCTAAAACGGTAAGCCAGGACGGCTTTTTCTTTATAAGGAAGAAAAGAAGAATAGGCACTACCACAACCGAAAGATTTTCTAAAAAGGCGTAATGAGACGGGGTTGTGTACTGAAGACCTATTTTTTGCAGTATGTCCGCAATGCCGATGCAAGCACCTGTGGGTATTGCGATTTTAAAGTAGTCTTTGTTTACGACGTTTAGTTTTTTAACCGAGATTAAAAGCATAGACAAAGCACAAACAAAGGTACCCATTGCTATACGGATAGTAGGCGAGAAGAATTGGTGCAGGTAGTTGGTTATAATGGGGGAAAGACCCCAGATAAAGATTACAAATACAAGTCCCGAATAAGCGCCTTGCTTACTGTTCAAAAAGTTTTTATTTGCCATTATTTTCTCCGCTTTCTATTTTTTGCATTTCGAGTATACACCTATATATTGACTTTTGTAAAGCGAAAGTTTATAATAAGGGTGTGAAATTTTTTCAATACAGGTGACGTGATGGATACTTTTAAAATTAAAGCGGTGCTTTCTGCTTTGGAAAAGGGCAGTATGGCAAAAGCGGCGGAGGAATTTTCCTATACACCGTCGGCTTTGTCGCATAGTATTGACTCGCTTGAAAAAGAACTTGGAGTAAAGCTTTTAGAGCGCAGTCCTAAGGGAGTTAAGTTTTCGGAAGAAGGCAAAAAATTAGAGCAAAAATTAAAGGCGGTTATAAATGCCGAAAATGAACTTTTTGAAAGTGCTGATAAGCTTTCAAGTAATAACCAAAAAACCTTGCGCATTGGTGCGTATGCAAGTATTTCAACTTCGTTTTTACCCGAAATAATTAACGGCTTTAAGGAGAAATATCCCGAAATTTCTATTTCAATTACTTTGGGCAACTATGTTTTGGATTGGCTTAAAAACAATTTTGCCGATGTAATTCTCGCGGGCAGGGTTGACGATGCTGAATGGTTGCCGGTACTTAAAGACGAATTTATGGCGGTAGTGCCTGAAAATATGTTTAAAGGCAGAAAAAGTATTAGTATTGAACAGCTTTACCCTTATACATATATTATGAATGAAACAAAGGTTGGAGATGCGGTTTTAGACCATTCGAAATTCAAGGAGATTATCACGCTTGAGTCCGAAGACTACAATGCCGCTATTCCGCTTATACGCGAAGGTATGGGTTTTGCATTCCTGCCTCAGTTGGTACTCCAAAATAAGCAAACGGGTATAAATATTCTTAAAATCGAGCCTGCACTTTACCGTACTTTAGGCGCTTCTTATAGAAAGAATTCGGATAAACATAGCGCTACGATGCTTTTTGTGAATTACTTGAAAACCAAGTTCTAATTTGCTTGATTTTTACAGACTATTATAATATAATCTTATTTGGTGATAAAATGAATACATATCTTTTTGATTTTGACGGAACACTTGTGGATTCAATGCCCACATACGTTTCGGCAATGCTTAGAATTTTGGACGAAAACGGCATTAAGTATGACAACACAATTGTTAAAATTATCACTCCTTTAGGGCTTCTCGGTACGGCGGATTATTATATCGGTCTTGGAATAGATAAAACCCGCGAAGAATTGATAATGCAAATGAAAAAATACATGTATGAAGAATATTTATATAATATTCCCGCTAAAGAAAATGTTATTGAGACCCTTAAAACCTTAAAAGAAAAGGGAGCAGGGCTTAATGTATTGACAGCGAGCCCCCACGCCACGCTCGACCCTTGCCTAAAACGGCTTGGTATATTCGATTTATTCGATAACGTCTGGTCTTGTGACGATTTCGGGACCACTAAAGCCGACCCCGAAATTTATGTTAAAGCAGCAGAGAAAATAGGCAAAAGGGTAGAAGATATACTTTTTCTTGACGACAACTACAACGCCGATGTCACCGCAAAGAAAGCAGGAATGAAGGTATGCGCCGTTTATGACGAATCTTCAAAAGAGTATGTTGACGAAATGAAAGCCGCAACCGATTATTATATTTATAAGTTTTCAGAACTTTTAGAATTGAAATAGGTGATATCATGAAACTTGCAACACTCTTAAGATATGCAGAGCTGGGAGCCGAAGGCCCTGATGCCGTATGGAACACCCGTTATTACATTGGTAATGGCTATGAAAAAATGGCAAACAAGCACGGCGTAGGACTTGTGGCTATTATGACCGAGCATGATATTGAATCGGTATGTGCTGAGTGTGACGGGCTTGTAATACCGGGTAGTGCTACTAATATAAACCCCGAGTATTACGGCGGTAAGCCTTGGGAAAAGGCAGAGCCTGTTGACGAATACGGCTTTGACCGCAAGATTATTGATTACTTTGTAAAGGCAGGCAAGCCGATTTTTGGTGTTTGCGGCGGTATGCAGGAACTTAATATTTACTTTGGCGGTAATATGTGTCTTATAGGTGAAAAGGGTAATCATAACAACACAAGACACCTTATAGACATTGCGCCCGATTCTTTTGTTTATGATGTTTATGGTAGTCAAAAGGCAGAAATCAACTCTTATCACAACTGGATGCTCGATAAAATTGCTCCCGATTTTGAGGTTGTAGCCCGTAGCGAAGAGGGTGTTGTGGAAGCAATTGAATGTAAAGAAAAGAAGATTTTTGCAGTTCAGTGGCATCCCGAACTCAACTATAACGCTGAAGACCATACCGAAGATAAATTCTTTAAGAATTTTATTGAGTGCTGTAGGAAAAATAAAGAAAAATAAATTTTATGTTGTAGGGAACAACCTGTGTGTTGTTCCGTTAAAATACCTTGCGGTACGACACGTAGGTCGTACCTACGAAATGCTTATATAGTTTATAAAAAAATAACCCGCGTTCTGTTGAACGCGGTTTTATTTATGTTTGTGCGGAAGTAGAATTTTATTGTCCTATTTTATTAAGTCTTTTGAGCGGGTATCTAAGCAGGCTCATAATAACTATTGCAATTACGGTGTTGGGGAGCATATAAAACGCGTTATATACTATTGAATAGAGTACAGGGTTTGCAAAGGTCATACCTGCAACCTCGGTGGGAACGGTTATCATATAAATGGTGATACCGCTTATAAAGTGTATTGCAAATCTTGCGACACAACCAGTGAAGGTTGAAAGCTCAACTGCCCAGTACTTATTCTTAAAGAAGCCCGCAACGCCTACTGCCGCATAAGCTAAAACGTAGTCGAGCAATACAGACGGAAGTCCCCAACCGATACCGCCACCGATAAGACATTTTAAAAAGCCGAATACCGCACCAGAAGCAATACCGTAAAGCGCACCGTTACGGTAAGCCAAAATAAAGAGCGGTATCATAACAAGGTCGATATCTCCGCCAAAGGCAGGACCGGGGATTTCAATAGGCATAAGCGCTAATGATAACGCGATTAAAACTGCACATTCGCAAATTTTGTAAAGATGTTTGTTTTTCATTTTTGTTTCTCCTTTTTTTGTGCGAGTCCGCACCACTCACATAGTATTTTGCAATTACCTTGAGTTTTAAGATTTCGCTCACGGAAATACAAAAACGAAAAGCCACAGGCAATATACCTGTGGCAATACAAACGCTGTATTTCCCTACGGCGGCATTATCCGCATCAGGTTATCGGTCGAAGTCATAGTGTAATACGGACTTCCTCTCAGCCTGAGTTTCATCAAGCTCCCTAATTGCAAGTATGATTATAGCACCAAAATTTTTGGTTGTCAAGCGTTTTTCCAAAAAGCCTTTTGGTTTGCAGTATCGACAATTTGGCGTATTGGCAAATCTTCGTCGTTCGCTATCATTTCAAGTAAGGTTTCTTGTCCTTCGCTTGTAAACACAGGACCTGTAATACGGCGGAATTTGTCACTAAGCCAGTCTATACCGATGTTTTCCTTTGCCTCGCCACGTGGCTCGCAAAGGTCAGATATATAGGTTTTGCCGTCTTTTGTAACGATTTCCGCTCTGCAAAAACGTTGGGCAGGGAATTGCGCGTCGAGTTCCTTATCAGTTTCAAAGAAAAGTTTATCCATCATAGAAACCACTTTTTCGTCACCAAGGCTTTCTTTTCGCACCTGTGCATAGCCAAAGTCTTTGTACACGAGCGCTGCGGCAACAGGGTAGGCTATGTTATACTGTGCTTCGTCGACAGTTTTCGGCACAATTTTCGAAAGCAGGGTTGCGCGGTGGAAAGTGTGAATAGTAACCTTTTCAATATCATTATATGTGATACTGTGCTTGTCTAACAACTCGATACAGGCGTCAATAGCGGGGTGAGCCCAACGGCAACAGGTGTAGGGCTTGAAATAAAGGTCCATAATCTGATATTTTTCGCCTAAATCATCTAAATAATGGCGGTATTCGTCGGCTTCTAAAAGGTTTTTGTTACCTTCAAAACCGCAAAGGGTGTCGGCTATTGCAAGCGCGCCTATCATAACCCCAAAGGGAACGCCGTCTTTGTTCATAGATGGGTATTCAACACTTCTGATACCAGGCACTAACGGGGCGTTAAAATCGGCAACCGAGAGCACATTGTTCATCTGTTCACGGCTAAAGCCGTAAATTCTGCCAACGCCTGCCGCTACACCAACCGCACCAAATGTTCCGCTTGAGTGGGCATAGTTGTAGTAATCCATCATAGCCGCACCGCTTCTAATGGTGGTTTCGTAAGCTACTAAAAGCGCTGTCAGAAATTCGTTGCGGGAAGTGTTCTTTTCATAAGCCGCCGCAAGCACGCCTCCTATAAACGAAGTGCCTGGGTGGGCGCGGGTTATGTTGTGCCCGTCGTCAATATCGTAGGCGTTGGAGCTATGTCCCATAGCCGCGCTTGCTCCCATAAAGCCGAATTTCTTGTCGGTTCCTACTACGGCGATATCGCCTTTACCGTAGATTTTTTCAGCCAAGCGAAGCCCCACAGCAAACTGCTCGCTTTTACTTCCTATTATAAGGGCGCCCAAAAGGTCGACAAAGCAACCTTTCAGGCGTTCTTTTACATTATTTGGTAAACTTTCCCAGGAAGTGTTAAGGATAAAATCCTCTAACTTGTAGGTAGTTTCAAATTTCATATTATAACTCAACTTTTTCGTAGAAATTATCGCTCTTGGTTGTGGTAGCAGGGGGAGCGAAATCGAGCTTTCTGTCAGCAATACCTAAAATATCTTCAGGCTTAACCCAAGGTCTGCCCTGAATACCGCTTGTTTCTTCGTGGGTTAAGTAGCCCTTGAAAGCAGTAAGGCTACGACGGATAAAGCCATCGCGAACGCAAGCCTCTGTAATGCCGTTGTTAAGAATGTTGAGAAGCATCGGCAAGGTTTCTGCCGCTAAGGCTACGGTTGTAGAGTGAGCAACTGCGCCGGGAATGTTACTTACGCAGTAGTGCACAACGCCGTTTACAACATAACGGGGATTGTCGTGGTGGGTTTCGTGGCTCGATTCAATAGCGCCTGGGTCGTCGTTGGAGATGTCAACAAGAACACTACCGGGTTCCATTGTTTTAAGCATTTCCTTATCAATAAGGAAGTCTTTTCTTTGTTTGGGCCATTTTACGCAGTTAATTACCATATCGGTTTGCGGTAAAACAGAAGCGATAGTTTCCTTTGTGCAGTACATTGTGTTAATGTGGTTGTCATACTTATCAGCAAGGCTTTTGAGTACGCCTACATTGATATCCATAACGGTAACGTTTGCGCCCAAGGCGTACAAAATAGAGAGCGCGCCCTGACCTACAATACCGCCGCCGAGAATGAGAACGTTCATACCGGGAGCACCTGCAAAACCGCCAACAAATTTACCCTTACCGCCATTGATGGTAAGCATTGATTCAAGACCGAAAAGCGCGCCCTGTTTACCTGCGGCTTCGCAGTTGGGTGAGCCGTAGCGGTGGCTGTCTTCAGCGGTAATAGCAATACATTTGCTATCAATAATAGCTTGTACTTCTTCGGGGTGTCCTGCGGGGTGGATACAACAATAAATCATCTGGTTTTCACGAAGATATCCGTATTCGCTTTCTTCAATTTCTTTAACTTTGGCAACAAAGTCGCACTTTTCCCAAACTTCTGCTGCGGTATCTACAACAGTAGCGCCTGCGTTGGCATAAGCTTCGTTAGAAAAGCCCGAGCCTACGCCGCAGTCTTTCTGACAGTATACTGTGTGACCTGCTGCTGTGATGGATGCTACTTCAATAGGGGTGCAGATAACTCTGTTTTCGCCAATCTTAATGTCTTTTAATACGCCAAAAATCATAATGAACCTCCGAATATAATCATTTCATAATAATTCAATATATATTATAAGTGCATTATCACAATTTGTCTTGCAACTTTTTGATATATTATGTGCCATTTTTTGCGATAAATAGATAAGAAGGAAGATATAAAAGCAAAATCCACTTCTTCACTGCTCGCATATCGAATTAAATTATTTTTGCCTGTTTCGTACGGAAATTTTTGAAAAGGCAGTACAAATTTGATTTGCGTTGAATTTTTAACCTTTATTTTTCAATAAAGCTAAAATGTTTGGGAAAGGCTCAACAGAACGTTTAAGTATGCCGTGTATTTGAGCAATGGCAATGCCGTAGTTTGTAACAGGTGTATTGTTTTCAATACAGCGCAAAAGTCGCGATTTCATTTCTTTTTCGTTGAGCATACAGCCGCCGCAATGTATCACCAAAGCATATTGTTTTGTATCTTGCGGGAATTCACCGCCCGAGGTGAAATTAAATTCTATATTTTTTTTACTGTAATTCTTTATCCAAGTAGGCAGTTTTACTGTGCCTATATCTTTGCATAGGCGGTGGTGGGTGCACCCTTCGGAAATTAAAATTTTGTCGCCGTCTTTTAATTTGTCAAGCATCGCCGCACCTTCGACAACTGTGCTCAAATCACCTTTGTAACGCGCAAACAAGATGGAAAACGAAGTGAGCATAACGTTGCTTGGAACAAGTTTTGATACTGTGCCGAAAACCTGAGAATCAGTTATAACCAGTTTTGGCGGTTGTTTTAACGATTCTAAGGTTTCTTTAAGTTCAGTCTCGCGGGTTGCTACTACCGTGGCGCCTATGTCAAGCAATTCGCGGAGGGTTTGTTGTTGGGGTAATATTAATCTGCTTTTAGGCGCAGAAGCATCTATAGGAATTACCAAAACAACAGTATCGCGGAAGCCAACCAAATCGGAAAGTATTTTTTTATCGTTTTCGGCAGATTTTACAATAGCAGCAATTTTTTCCTTAAGTTCGGTTATATTTTGATTTTTTTCAGCACTTACATATATTTCATTTTCTTTCGGCGAAGGAACGTAAGCCAAGAGGTCGGATTTATTGTGCGCAATAATATAGGGAAGTTTTTTTGATTGAAAAAGTTGTATTATTTCGCGGTCAAGTTTTGAAAAGCCTTTTTGACTGTCCACAACAAGTACAGCAACATCGGTTTGCTGTAATACTTGTTTGGCGCGTTCGACACGTTGCGCTCCAAGTTCGCCTTCGTCATCTAAACCCGGTGTGTCAATAATGACCACAGGACCCATTGGCAAAAGTTCCATTGATTTTTTAACAGGGTCGGTAGTGGTGCCTTTTACAGCCGAAACAAGTGAAAGTTTTTGCCCTGTGACTGCATTGACAAGGCTTGATTTTCCGGCGTTGCGCAGGCCGAAAAAAGCAATATGTATTCTTTCTGCGGAAACGGTTTGATTTAAACTCATGTAATTTTACCTTTCAAAATATTAGAAACGGAAATCTCGGCGGTTGGAATTTTTAATAGCCGTGATATTTTCTTTTGCAATATTTTTAACTTTTTCGTTAGGGATTTTTTCTAATTCTTGCGCAATTAAATCATATCCTGTTTTTTGAGTGCGCGGGACAGCATAATCTACAAGGTATTCGCTCAAAGTCATAAGCGCGTTGGGGTGACAGCAGTTGAGAATTTGACCGTTTTTGCAAAGTGTCATAAATCTATCGCCTGTTCTTCCTTCCCGATAACAAGCGGTACAGAAAGAGGGAATGTAACCGAGTTCCATAAGCCAATTAACCACTTCGTCTAAAGTGCGCTGGTCAGATACATCAAACTGTTCGGAATCGTGGGGGCGTTCTTCTTCGGTATAGCCGCCCACAGATGTTCTTGAAGCACCGCTTATCTGAGAAATGCCAAGGTCTAATACCTTTGCCCGCACTTCTTCACTTTCTCTGGTAGAAATGATCATACCTGTGTAAGGAACCGCAATGCGAATACAGGCAATAATTTTTTCGAAAATATCATCGGGAATACCGTTATCAAATACATCGGGGTCAATATCGTCGGCACGTTTAACACGCGGCACGCTGATTGTATGCGGTCCCACACCGTGTACTGCTTCCAAGTGTTCGGCATGCATTAAAAGTCCTGCAAATTCGTATTGATAGCCTTCTAATCCAAAGAGAACACCCAGTCCAACATCATCAATTCCGCCTTCCATAGCTCTGTCCATTGCTTCGGTATGATAGTTATAATCGTGCTTTGGACCTGTGGGGTGAAGCTCAAGATAGCTTTTTTTGTTATAGGTTTCTTGGAAAAGGATATATGTTCCGATACCTGCTTCTTTGAGTTTGCGATAGTTTTCTACTGTAGTAGCGGCAATATTTACGTTAACTCGCCTGATAGCGCCGTTTTTGTGTTGAATACTGTAAATTGTTTTGATACATTCCAAGATGTATTCGATTGGGTTGTTAACCGGGTCTTCGCCTGCCTCAATTGCAAGACGCTTGTGCCCCATATCCTGCAAAGCAATTACTTCTTGCTTTACTTCTTCCTGAGTGAGTTTTTTGCGGGCAATATGCTTGTTTTTAATGTGGTACGGGCAGTAAACACAACCGTTCACACAATAGTTTGAAAGATATAAAGGCGCGAACATAACAATGCGGTTGCCATAGAAAGCAAGTTTGATTTCTTTTGCAAGTTCATACATCTGCTCAACCTTTTCAGGAATGTCGCACGCCAGTAAAACAGAGGCTTCGCGATGGGTGAGCCCTGCGCAATGTACGCCGTCTGCTGTTTTTTTAGGGCGTGCTTTTTCCAGCAAACTGTCAATTAAAGGTATGTTATTTTTATTTTTTTCAGCATAGCGGATTGTTTCAAGAATTTCTTCGTGAGAAATAAATTCTTCCGCTTTTAATGATTTTGGATTGTAATTTTTCATTTTTAAAACCTCTTTTAATGGATTTTCATATATATTTAGGGTCACCTCTGTCGGTGACGATCTGGTAACCAATAGATTTCATAATTTGTTCCAAATTATGTTTGTTTTGGGCGGATTCATTTCCTGTAGATATTTTGTTGTCATACAGTTCATACTTTTTTCGAACCGAAGCGGGAGATAGGTTTGGCATAACAACATTGGCGCCTGCTAATATTCCTAATTCGCGTCCTTTTGGGTGAATTGTACCAAGCGCGGTTGTGGCAGGGAGTAATAAATCCGGTTTGATGAGCCTTAATATAGAAAGCAGATATAAAGTCATTTTAAAAGAACCCGACGGTTTATCGGAAAAAGGAGTGGTTTTGTGGGGAATAAAAGGTCCGATACCGCACATAGATGGTGCGAATTCTTCAACAAATTTTAAATCCTTAGCAAGCGCTTGGGTGGTCTGATAAGGGGAACCGACCATAAACCCGCAACCCACTTGATAACCGATTTCTTTTAAATCTTTAAGACACTTCATACGGGTTTCAAAAGACATTTCTGCAGGGTGAAGTTTTTCATAATGTTCTTTATCTGCAGTTTCGTGACGTAACAGATAACGGTCTGCACCTGCGCAGAACAGCGCTTTATAACTTTCTTTCGAGCGTTCACCTAAAGAAAGTGTAATTGCGCAATCGGGATAAAGTTTTTTAATTTCTTTTAAAAGAGAACACAATACTTCGTCAGTAAAGAAAGGGTCTTCTCCGCCTTGCAAAACAAAAGTGCGAAAGCCAAGATGATACCCTTCTTCACAGCAGGAAAGAATGTCTTTCGGTTGTAATCTGTACCGCGAACAAGCGGCATTATCCCTTCTGATTCCGCAATATAAACAGTTGTTTTTACAAATATTGCTTATTTCAATCAACCCTCTGATATAAACGTCTTTTCCATATATATTGCATCTCGCATTTATGGCCTTATGGGCAATATATTCGGCTGTTTTTTGAGAATGGCTTTCAAGCAAATATTTATATTCTTCTAAAGATAAACTGTGGTTTTTTTCTAATTTGTCTATAAGTTTAAATGCTTTATTCATGGTTAAAAATCACATTAGAGTAAGCGGTTTTAACACTTACACCGTCTAATTTTCCGATTTTTCCCGAAAGGGTGCTTATAATATCCTGCGGAGCGTCTACAGCAACGTTTAAAATGCTGATATTATATTTTCGGTAGGGCAAACCCATTCTGCCGATGATATATTCTCCGTATTGATGGAGAATTTTATTTAATTCTTCGGCAGAATTCAAATTTTCAACTATAATTGCAATTGAAGCAATTCTTGTTTGCATAAAATCCCTCTTTCCAGTAAAACAAAAAGACTGCATAATAAAGATGCAGTCTTTTTTAATAAATATATGATATGTTATTTAAAATATCACGCTGATTGTTGTTCTGCATCTTCCATCTCAATGAATATTTCAATGTTAGATTTTATTAAATTATATCATATTTTTGTAATATAATCAAGTGCTTAAAGGAAAAATCTTGCTTAAACTTTGGGATTTTTTATATTTTGTCCGTCAAGCAGTAATATATTAGAATTCATTTGTATTTGTTGTATAGCGGCGGAAGTATTTCGCTAAGATTACGATACTCTATACAGCAATGTTCTGCCATGCTTTTTGCCATATTATCAGTTATAACAAGTTTTCGCAACAGCGGATTTTTAATTGTGCTTCCCATCCAAAATCTGCTTATCATAAGCAATCCGTTTTCAGTTTTTTATAAATGTGAGCCATTTCAGTATGTTTTATAAATCCGTTTAATGCACTCACATGTCCGCATATTATCTTTGGAATATTGTTTTCTTCCATAGTTTTTCTTGTGATGTGAAATTCTTTTTTGGTGTAGGGATTTGAACCCACGCAACATTTTAAAGCTGATTTTATGATATGATTTTATACTCAAAATTTGGAGTTTCGTTATGCACGTCATTAAAAACTTCTAACATCAGTTTGCATTCTTCTTGCAACTTTTTATCTAATGAATCC
>CAYQFW010000016.1:0-12287 GCA_964416955.1 uncultured Ruminococcus sp. | reverse complement strand
GTCTTTACCACATTGAAAATCTCACACCCGAAGCCAAAGAACAGGGCAAAAGCCTTATCATTGAAGGCGCTAAAGAATACATAATTGACGATGCCGAACTCGAAAGAGTAAAATCAAACTACCCTGTAATTTGGAAAAACCCCGATGCCACACCAAAGCTTTGCTTTATGGGTTGTCCGCACATGAGTCTTCAGCAGTTAAAAGACTGGACCGACAAGGTAGAAGCCGCTCTCAAAGAATACGGCAATAAAAAGGTAGTTATCCCGACTGTTTTCACCGCCGCTCCAAAGGTACTTGAACAGTTTAATAAAACCGAGTACGCCGAAAGGCTTAAAAAGACCGGCGTTATCACTTCATACATTTGCCCGCTTATGTATATGAATAATCCGCTTTGCAAAAAAATGCCGGTTATTACTTCGTCTAACAAGCTTCGCACCTATACAAGTGCCCGCTATTATACCGACGACGAAATTTTAGTGGCTATCACAAAGGGAGGTAAATAAAATGAAAAAGTTTAAAGGAAGAATTGTTACTCCCGGTACTGTTACTGCCGAGGCGGTTGTAACACGTGAAGGCTTCAACACCTTGGCTTCTATGCAGATGGCATTGCAGTTTGGTGATAAATCGGTTAAATGCGGCGACCAGAACAACACTGATATCCACGGCGTACCGCTTGCGGGCAAAGCACTTTGCCTGCCCCAAACCATCGGCTCTACCACAGGCGGTTTGGTGCTTTACTGCGCTTGCGCTTTGAAAACCTACCCTGCTTGTATGCTTTTTGCGAACCACATAGACTCACTTGCCGCTGCAGGTGCGGTACTTGCAGATGTTTGGGTAGATGGTGCGACAATGCCTGTTATAGACTGTCTGGGCGATGAATTTTTAGAATATGTTAAAACAGGTATGACCGTTACTATCGAAGAAGACGGAACAGTTTGTGTCGAATAATTTTATTTTCATTATCCGTGCCGAGTAAAATCGGTACGGATTTTTTGCCTTTCGTCATAAAATGCTTGAAAATTCTCATCATATATAGTATTATATATTGGTTAAGGAGGATTTATATATGACTGAATACTTAAAAATGAAAAATTCAGAACTGCTAAGTGAATTCGAAACCGTCCGCAAAGAATATGAAGCACTTCGCTCATTGCACTTATCACTTGATATGTCACGCGGTAAGCCCGGCTTCGATAATATGGATTTAAGTGAAAAGATGTTCGACCTTGTCGGCAATGACACAGGTTTTAAAAATATAAGCGGTATCGACTGCCGCAACTACGGCGGTCTTGACGGCCTTACCGAAATGAAAACCCTTTTCGCACAGATTTTGGACTTGAAACCCGAACAAATTATTGTAGGCGGTAACTCTTCGCTTAATATGATGTTCGACACAATAGCCCAAGCTATGACTCACGGTATGGGCGGTGAACCCTGGTACGAATGTAAAGAACGCAAATTCTTATGCCCCGTTCCCGGTTATGACCGCCACTTTGCTATCGCGCAATACTTCGGCTTTAAGCTTATCCCTATTGAAATGAATGAAGAAGGTCCTTTAATGGACGTAGTTGAAGAATGGGTAAAAGACGAAACCGTTAAGGGTATATGGTGTGTACCGAAATACTCCAACCCCAACGGCATCACCTATTCAGACGAAGTTGTAAAAAGAATGGCGGCATTAAAGCCCAAAGCTAAGGACTTCCGTATTTTCTGGGACGACGCATACGCCGTTCACCACCTATACGAAACCCACGACAAGTTGCTTAACATCTACGACGAATGTGTAAGGCAAGGCAACCCTGACTTACCCCTTATTTTCACATCATCTTCAAAAATCACCTTCCCAGGTGCAGGCGTTGCGGCACAGGCGGCAAGCCCCTATAACGTAGCAATGCTCAAAGACAGAATGCAGTATCAAACCATCGGCCCCGACAAGTTAAACCAACTTCGCCATGCAAGAATGTTCCGCGACATTAAAGATGTCAAAGAACATATGAACAAGCTCGCAAATAAACTGCGCCCGAAATTCGACTGCGTTCTTGCCGCGCTTGACAACCAATTAAGCGGTCTCGGGATTGCTGAATGGACCAAACCCAACGGTGGATATTTTATAAGCCTTAATGTGCTCGAGGGCTGTGCCAAGCGGGTTGAACAGCTTTGTGCAAATGCAGGTATGACCTTAACTCCCGCAGGCGCTACCTACCCATACGGCTACGACCCCAAAGACAGCAATATCCGTATAGCACCGTCCTTCCCGTCGGTAAGTGAAATTGAAAAGGCTTCGCAGGTGCTTTGTGTGGCAGTTAAATATGCCGCTTTGGAAAAACTGTTAGGCTCTTTGGAAAACTAATTTAGTTTGACAATACAAAATTTATTTTGTATAATAGATATAATTTAACAATTGGAGGATTTGCCAATGAAGTCAAAAAGAACAGGCAAGCCGGTATTTTTCGTGGTATTTCTTTTGATTCTCGCATTAGCATATACTGCTTTCTTCGGAATCAGCGATTACTACGGCGATACCAAACAGGTTTATGTAAAAGGCGCTAACGAAATTCGTTGGGGTATCGACATCAAGGGCGGTGTTGAGGCTGTGTTCTCACCCGACAAAGAAGATGTTGATATAACAACAGAAGATATGGATGCTGCAAAATCCATTATCGAAACCCGTCTTGTAAACAACAACATTACCGACTATGAAGTTTTCGCAGACACCGACAACCACCAAATAATTGTCCGTTTCCCCTGGGCTGCAGATGAAAGCAATTTTGATGCTGCTTCAGCCGTGCAAGAATTGGGCGAAACCGCAATGCTCACTTTCTGCGAAGGCGAAACACAGGATACCGTAATTTTAAGCGGTACAGATGTTAAACAAGCAACCGCAGGTGTTGATGAAGACGGCAATTATGTGGTATATCTCGACTTTGACGAAAGCGGAACAACAAAGTTTGCCAGTGCTACCGCAAATTTGGTGGGAAGTACCATTTCCATCTGGATGGACGATACTTTACTTTCGGCTCCCACAGTTAACGAAGCCATCACAGGCGGCACTGCTTACATAACAGGTATGGAAGATGCTGATATGGCAAAAGAACTTGCCGACAAAATCAATGCAGGTTCTCTTCCCTTTGCTCTTACTGTTGATGACAGCAAGTTGCAGATAATCTCCCCAACATTAGGTTCTGATGCGTTGAACGTAATGCTCATAGCAGGTTCTATTGCTTTCGGTCTTATCTGCTTGCTTATGATTTTGCGCTACCGTCTTAACGGTGTCGTGGCTTCAATCGCACTTTTAGGTCAGTTAGCAGGTTCTATTGCTTGCATTTCGGGATACTTCTCTACCGCTAACAGTTTCACCCTTACAATCCCGGGTATTGCAGGTATCATCCTTTCAATCGGTGTTGGTGTTGACTGTAACGTTATCGCAGCAGAACGTATCCGTGACGAATTCTCGAAGGGCAAGACTATCGACGGCTCAATTGATTCAGGTTATAAAAACTCCTTAAGTGCTATTATCGACGGTAACGTAACCATCGTTATTGTATCTGTGGTACTTATGGGTGCTTTCGGTACTCCCGACAGTTTATTAGCTAAAATCTTCTCTCCCTTAATGTCGCTCTTCGGAACACAGATTACAGGTTCTATCTACTCATTCGGTTACACACTACTCATTGGTACAATCTTCAATCTTATAATGGGCATTTGGGCCTCTAAACTCATGCTTAAGAGCATTTCTCAATTCAAGTGCTTGAGAAAACCCTGGCTTTACGGAGGTAACAAAAATGCGTGAATTTAACATTGATTACAATAAAACCTTTAAACCCGTACTTATCATTTATCTTGCAATTTTTGTTATAGGTGCTGTTTGTGCAGGAATTTTCGGTGTTGACCTTGATATCAACTTCTCAGGCGGTACCAAAATCTCCTACTCCTATACTGATGAAATTGAAGATGCTGATATAGAAAATGTTGTAAAAGAAACAATTGATAAATCTTTTACAATCACCCAGAGTACGTCGCTTGCAGGTGATACCAAAACATTTGAAATCTCACTTGTGGGTAAAAATGCTCTTCCTGCGGAAACTCAGGAAAAACTTACCGCAGCGCTTCAAGAAGAATTCAGCGATAATACCATTACACTTTATAACTCAAACTCTGTAAGCCCGACAATCGCAGGTTCATTCTTCCTTAAAAGTATAGTAGCGGTTCTTATCACGGCTATTTTGGTGGTAATTTACGTAGGCTTTCGTTTCAGAAAAATCGGCGGCGTTTCAGCGGCACTTACCGCTCTTTGCGCACTTGTTTTCGATATTCTTATTACATTTGTTACCTGCGTTGTTTTCAGACTTCAGATTGATTCCAACTACATCGCAGTAATTCTTACAATTCTCGGTTACTCACTTAACGATACCATCGTTATTTATGACCGTATCCGCGAAAACGAAAGACTCTATCCCGAACTTGAAATCGGCGAACTTGTAAACAAGAGCGTCAACAAAGTTATGATACGTAACATTGTTACAACCGTTACCACTATCGTTGCAGTTCTTACAATTATTGTTGTAGCCGAATTCTTTGGCCTTACAACACTTCGTACCTTTGCTATTCCGATGGCATTTGGTTTGGTTTCCGGTTCAGTTTCTTCTATCTTTATTTCAGGTCCGCTTTGGGTTATCTGGAAAAGATATAAGTCAAAAAAAGCGAAATAACACATATTTTATAATATGTACCGACATTAAAAGAAAAACTCATTGGTACAACATCAAAAAATCTTGGCGAATTAGAAAATGTAATCAACACACAAGCCGCTAAATGATATCGATTACATACTATTTCTACAGCTTCCGCGCATAGCTTCGGTTTTGGCGGAGGCGATAGAATCCAAGCAACTATGGTTTTCGAAAAAATTCAACTTCTGATTTTTTCATTATCATTTTGTCTATTCAATGTAACTAAGGTTCGGCGGAAACCGCCGAACCCTACAATTAAAGGCAGAAACGAAATTCTATCGTTTCTGCCTTTAATTTAATATCATTAAGATTCATTTGTATTCTTTTTTTATTTCGTAACCTTTTCTTTACTTTTCTTAATATCGTCAATGGTTATCTTACTTTCGTGGGGAATAGGCTTCCAGGTAACCTTTACAAAAAGGGCTACATAAGTTGTATACCTACCGATAATATCGAATATCGGCCAAGTAATTGTATAAAGTAACTTTTTATACCAAGGTATTTTAACAATACGTTTATGTTCAACAATAAACAAATAAATCGCAACTATCATATTTTCAATATACTTGCCCGCACGATAAAGAAGACGCAACCAAATTTGCATCAAAAAACCCGTAAAGAAGGCTTCTGCACCTGAATCAAGCGCAATTTCAAAGGGAAATATTACCCGCAACAACTGTGCTAAATATGTACCGCCCGAGAAAAATGTTATACTCTCAACAGCTCCGTTATAGCAATAGCAAGCATACATAAATAAAGGTACAATCATCCACCGTGCAAGATTAAACACTGAAAAAGGTGTCAGTTGCATCAAAGTATCAAATGAAGCAAAGCGATGACGGACAGATTCAACAAAACCGAGAGCTACCCGCTTTAAAGTGATAGGTTGTTTTTCCCTTTTCTGCTTATCTGTAAAACGGTTTTTTATGAATAATTTACCAAAGAAAATATTCATAAAAAGATACGGTCCTGTTTCAGCAAAGGCTAAAAGATGGCCTTTGGACCAACGAAGTCTTTGGCGAAGCGCCACTCGAAGACTTGTTGGTTGTTCATCATAGAATTCAGCCTTATCATTATAAGAAATACGATAGCCTTGTGCAACAGCATCGGCTGTTAACGCGCGGTCTTCTGTAAGTGAAGTGTATTTCCAACCTTTTTCAACAATCTCATTGGAAAAAAGAAAACCCGTACCCTGAATATTGGTGGCAAGCCTTAAAACCGACCTTGCGCGGTGATTTTGCCTTATAGAACGAAGCCAATGAAGAGCGTATGTAGAAGCAACCCAGCCTTCAGTAAAGTTTTTGGTATTGCGGTAGGAAGTAATTATTTTTTCGCCTGCATCAAACGAATCGTTCATACGGGATATGTAATCGTCTTTGAGAAGATTATCGGCATCGAACACGAAGTAGCCTTCAAAGGATTTTCTGCCGTAGTCACGCTCTATACACTCGAACAAATACTGAAGTGCGAAACCTTTTGTTTTACGCTCATTATCGAAACGCTCATAACAGATAGCACCGTGATTCCGCACCACTTCGGCAGTTTTATCGGTACAGTTATCCGCTACAACGAAAACTGTCAAAAGTTCCTGCGGGTAATCCTGCTTCTTTATGCTATCAAGCAAATTGCCTATAACCGACTGCTCATTTCTTGCGGCGATTACAATGGCATACTTATGCTTTATTTTTGCAGGTTTAAACTTTCTTGTGTAAAAGAAACCTAAAATTCTGTAAACTGTTTTATGAAATGTAAGATATGCCAGCACTGTACCTATAACCGCATAGATAAAACTTGCCGTGGGATAAGCGTTGCCTATCGCCGATATTATGATATCAAATATATTCAATTAAATCTATCTCCCAAAATTCAATATGCAAGTCAATTATATACTAATTCTCTTTAAAAAACAATAGTAATTTTATTGTTGAGAAAATGGGCAAAAAATGGTATAATAACAATAATTGAGGTGTTAAAATGGATATTTTAAAAAAATTACAGGAAGAATTTAATTTAAAGCCTTTTCAGGTGCAAAACACGGTCGAACTGATTGATGCAGGCAATACTATACCTTTTATTGCCCGTTACCGCAAAGAAGCTACAGGCTCACTTGATGACCAAATTTTGCGCGAACTCAACAACCGACTTTCATATCTTCGCAATATGGATGAAACAAGAGAAAAAATCAAGGCTTCTATTGAAGAACAGGGTGCTTTAACGGAAGAACTGATTCTGGCTATCGAAAACGCTGTGACCTTAACCGAACTTGACGATATTTACCGACCTTATAAAAAGAAACGAAAAACAAGGGCAAGCGTTGCTAAAGAAAAGGGACTCGAACCTTTGGCAGACATTATTTACGAGCAAGCTCCCGACTGCCAGGAACCCATTGTTTTGGCGGAAGGATACATCAATGCCGAACTCGGCGTAGAAACCGCAGAAGACGCCTTGCAAGGCGCTATGGATATTATAGCCGAAAAGATTTCGGACGATGCCGATATTAGAAAACGCATGCGTTTTGTATGCTCGGCTCACGGTATTTTAACCGTTAAAGGTGCAAAAGAGGACCTTGACGTTTATGAAATGTATGCCGATTATACTGAAAGTGTTGCCAAAATTGCCGACCACCGCATACTTGCCATAAACCGCGGCGAAAAAGAAGAATTTTTAAAAGTTTCAATTGAGTTTGATAAAGATAAGGCCATGTTTATAATCGCCAAAAACCACATAAAAGATGGCTCACCCTCAACGGCTACTGTAAAAGCCGCCGCCGAAGATGCTTATTCTCGTCTTATTTTCCCTTCAATCGAAAGAGAAATCCGTTCGGAACTCACAGACAGAGCAAGCGAATCGGCTATAAAAGTATTTTCAACCAACCTTCGTCAGTTGCTTATGCAACCACCCCTTAAAGACAAGGTGACTTTAGGTCTTGACCCCGGTTACAGAACAGGCTGTAAGGTGGCTGTTGTTGACGGCACAGGCAAAGTGCTTGACACAGGCGTAATCTATCCCGTACCGCCTAAAAATGATATTGAAAATGCAAAAATCATTATTAAAGCACTTGTTAAAAAGCATAACGTTGAAGTTTTTGCCATTGGTAACGGAACGGCAAGTCACGAAACCGAAGTTTTTGCGGCAGATGTTATTAAGGAAATGAATAACGGCGTTTCCTATATGGTAGTTAGCGAAGCAGGCGCAAGCGTCTACTCGGCTTCAAAATTAGCGGCGGAAGAATTCCCCGATTATGACGTATCGCTTCGAAGTGCAGTATCAATTGCACGTCGTCTGCAAGACCCGTTAGCCGAGCTTGTTAAAATTGAGCCTAAAGCCATAGGTGTAGGTCAGTACCAACACGATATGCCCCAAAACCGCTTATCAAGTGCGCTTGACGGCGTTGTTGAAAACTGTGTAAACAGCGTAGGTGTAGACCTTAACACTGCCTCGGTTCAGCTTTTATCCCACATTGCAGGCTTAGGCCCCGCAGTTGCTAAAAACGTTGTAAACTACCGTGAAGAAAACGGACGCTTTGAAAACCGCAAAGAGCTATTAAAGGTTGCAAAATTAGGTCCTAAAGCCTTTGAGCAATGCGCGGGTTTCTTGCGCATTACCGACGGTAAAAACGCGCTTGACAATACAGGTGTTCACCCTGAAAGTTATACTGCAACTGAAAAACTTTTAAAACTTTGCAATTTGAATACCGAAGACCTTAATACAGATGCTATTAAAAATATTTCTTCAACTGCCGAAGAAAAAGGCATAGACAATTTGGCAGAAGAATTGGGTATAGGTGTTCTGACCCTTTCAGACATTATAAAAGAACTCGAACGCCCCGGCAGAGACCCGCGTGACGAACTCCCCGCTCCTTTGCTCAGAACCGATATTATGTCAATGGAAGACCTCAAAGTCGGTATGGAACTTACAGGAACTGTCCGCAATGTTATCGACTTTGGCGCGTTTGTAGACATCGGCGTGCATCAGGACGGACTTGTTCACATCTCGCAAATCACCAATCGCTTTATAAAACACCCCAGCGAAGTTTTAAAGGTTGGCGATATTGTAAAGGTTTGGGTTTTGGGGGTTGATGTTTCTAAAAAGCGTATTTCCCTTACCATGCGAAAGGACAAGCTCAATGAAAACTAACAATTTAAAAGGCACCCTTATTTTAGGGCTCGCGGCGTTTATCTGGGGAATGGCTTTTGTGGCGCAAAATATCGTAAGCGATACCGTCCCTACATTTACAATAAGCGCCTGCCGTTCCTTTATTGCGGCGGTGGCGCTGTTTGTATTTTGGAAAATTACCACTCTTAAAACGCGCGAAAAATTCTTCCCAAAAGATAAATCTTTAAGGAAGAAATACTACATAGGCGGTCTTTTGTGCGGAGTGTGCCTTACTATCGCTTCAAATTTACAACAGTTCGGTATGTCACTATATCCTAAAGACGCGCCTGCAGAAGCACATGGCGGCTTCCTTACCGCCCTTTATGTAATTTTAGTTCCGATTTTTTCAGTATTCTTTCGCAAAAAGGTTGGGCTTCTTGTATGGCTTGGCGGTATTTTAGCGGCAGGCGGTATATATCTTCTCTGCTTTGCGGGCGGTATAGGCGGTTTTTATGTAGGTGACCTTATCGTTTTCACCTGTTCAATAGCCTTTGCTTTCCATATTTTATCGGTTGATAAATATGTCGGTATTACGGGTGGAATAAAACTTTCAATTATGCAGTTTTTTGTGGTGGGTGTGATTTCCCTTATCGGCGCACTTATCTTCGACCTCGAAGCGCTCACTTTGTCGGGACTTTTAGACGGTGCTTTACCTATTTTATACTTAGGTATAATGTCAAGCGGTGTTGCCTATACACTACAAATTGTAGGGCAAAAATATGCCGAACCTGCTGTAGCTTCAATCACTATGAGTTTCGAAAGCGTATTCGCCGTTTTAGGCGGTGTTATATTCTCGTCAGGCTCACTTAAGATAAATGAAATTTTAGGATGTGTAATAATGTTTGCGGCAATAATTGTAGCCCAAATCCCCGAATTTTTACAAAGTAAAAAAATTGAAAGTTGATTTTATATAACAAAAAGAACCACATACTCAATAAACGAGTTTGTGGTTCTTTTTATGTTTAATGAAGTACTAATTATCCCTAAAGGATAATTAGTTAATTATAAATTGATTTCATATCCGCCGACAGGACGAATTGAAAGCACACTGCAACTATTGTCGCCGAAAACTTCTTCAATCATTTGCTTATAACCCAAAAGACGAATTGTGGGAATGTAGCACTGAATAGTGCCTGCAAAACCGCCGCCGTGAACACGGCAAGCACCTTCTTCACCCAAAAACTGCTTTGTAAGAGCAATAGCTAAAGATAAGCCCTGTTCTTTAACCGCAGTTGTTGAATAAAGGTTTTGCAAATAATCAAAAGAAGACTGTCCCGACTCATTTACAAGCTTCAAAAATGCCTTGAAGTCCCCTTCGAGTAAAGCTTTGCGCTGTTTCAAAACACGGTCCTGCTCATTAAAGAAGTGGAATGCGCGAAGTACTGCGCGTTCTCCAAACTCTTTACGAAGCTTACTTAAAGAAGAATAAAATTTCTTTTGGTCGGCGTCACGCAAAAATTCAACACCCAAAGCGTTGCTTATCTGCTTACATTCAATTGTAATATCGGCATAGTCCTGTGTTAAATTGGCGTGGTTTCCGCCAGTATCAACAACACAAAGAGTATAACCGAATTCTTTTATATCGAGATTGATTTTCTCGGTGATAGGCTCTGCGGGGTTGTTAAAATCAGCGTATGTAAAGCCACCTAAAGACGAAGCCATCTGGTCAAGAAGACCGCAAGGCTTGCCAAAATACTCACGCTCGGCAAACTGGCCGATTTTTGCAATTTCAATAGCATCTGCCTTTTTGTCAGCAAAAAGTCCGTTAACAATATTGCCCAAAAGCACTTCAAACGCCGCCGAAGACGAAAGCCCCGAACCCTTTAAAACGTTAGAAGTGGTATATGCATTGAAACCGCCGATTTTAGCGCCCAATTCTTCAAATTTAGCACATACACCTCTTATAAGAGAGATTGCTCTGCCAATTTCGGAGTCCTGCTTTTCAAAATCACCGACAGCAATAACATCCATATCATAACCACGGGATTTGACGCGGATTGTATTATCGTTGTTGAGAGCCACAATAGCGATAACGTCCATATCAACACCGCCTGCAACAACACTTCCGTGCTGATGGTCGGTATGGTTACCGCCGACTTCGGTTCTGCCGGGGGCAGAGAAAATACGAATATCCCCGTCTGCGCCGTAAAGTTTTTCAAACTCTTCACATGCATTATAATAACGGTTGCGCGCAGAAAAACTTTCGCCGTAAAGCATCACAAAATCGTTATCATACTTGCCGTTTTTAATGTTAGCCTTAACCTGTTGCAAGGTCATATAAATCACCCGTTATTCAGAAATAATTCTTAAAGTATCTCTTGCGATAGCAAGTTCTTCGTTAGTGGGGATAACATAAACTGCAACCTTGCTGTTATCAGTAGAAATCTTAATCTCTTCGCCACGAAGCGCATTCTTTTCTTTATCAAGTTCAACACCGACATAACCCAAATTTTCACAAACAAATTCGCGAAGGCCGGGGTCATTTTCACCGATACCGCCTGTGAATGCGATAGCGTCAACACCGTTCATAGCGGCGATGTAAGAACCAACAAACTTCAAAATCTGATAACGTTGCATATCGATAGAAAGCTGTGCTCTGTGGTTGCCTTCGGCTGCAGCTGCTGCAACGTCACGGTTATCATTAGAAACGCCTGAAACACCCAAAACGCCCGATTCTTTATTACAAATGCGGTTGATATCTGCAGGGGTGAGATTTTCCTTTTCTGCAATAAATGTAAGAGCCGAGGGGTCAAGTGTACCTGTGCGGGTACCCATCATAAAGCCGTCAAGAGGAGTAAAGCCCATTGAAGTGTCAAAGCACTTACCGTCTTTTACAGCAGTGATAGAACAACCGTTGCCCAAGTGACAGGTGATTATCTTAACATCTTTTCTGTCTTTACCCATAACCTCTGCAAGTCTGTTGCTTACAAAGTCATGGCTTGTACCGTGTGCGCCGTACTTACGAACGCCGTACTTTTCATAATATTCATAAGGAAGTGCGAACATATAAACATGCTCAGGCATTGTTTGATGGAAAGAAGTATCAAATACAGCAACCTGCGGAATTTCTTCACCAAAGGTCTTGATGCAAGCCTTGATAGCAAGAACGTGTGCGGGATTGTGAAGTGGTGCCAAAGCACCCAAGTCGTCTATATCCTGCAAAGCCTTGGGTGTGATAAGACAAGAACCCTTGAATATAGCGCCGCCCTGTACTATACGGTGGCCGATAGCCGAAACTTCGTCAAAAGAATCAATAACCTTTGCATCTGACTTAGTAAGTGCGAAAACAACTGCTTCAAAAGCTTCGGTGTGGGTAGGCATTGCGGTTTCAGCAGAATAGGTTCCATACATAAAAGTGCCAATCGTCTGTTGACACTGATTAATGATATTATCAGGCTGTCG
>CAYQFW010000015.1:0-12302 GCA_964416955.1 uncultured Ruminococcus sp. | reverse complement strand
AGCACATGCATTTTTCCCTAACTTACGGCGAATAAGCTCTGTTCCACCTAACATATTACTCCATTGATCATCTCCACCAAATTGAAGATTACATCCATATTTTTGGTATAAAGCTAAGAAATCATAGCTTTGCATTATCATATAGTTAAATTCTAAGAAGCTTAATCCTCTTTCCATTCTTTGTTTATAGCATTCAGCAGCTAACATTTTATTTACACTAAATTTCATTAATACACCTCATATTTTTAAAAAAGCAATTATATTAAAATCATTTTATGTTATTTATTACATACACAGTAATTTTAGCATATTTTATGAACAAAATCAAGATTTTCGTACTCGTCATTCTTTCCAAAATAAGTCGCTTTTTTAGGCAAAAAATCACAATAAAAAAGCGCCTTTTAAGGCACTTTTTTAACCGTGATTTTAAATTTTAATTTTCGTAAAATACCGAGTGTTTGAAAACTGTCTTTTCGCCTGCTTCAAGCTTTAAAATACCTTCTTTTTTGGTAATATCGGTAACACCGCCGTTAGAAGCACAAATACCTGCCCAAGGCTCAAAGCAAATATAAGGAGCGCCTGGTTTATGCCACAAGAGAAGATAATCAAAACCGTTAAATTCAACAGAAGAAGCCTCACCTGTTTTGCGGTTTCTGATAGTTGCATAACGTGATTTTACATCTTTAAAAATTATAGAATCAATATTAAAATAGTGTTCATAAAGCGGCAAAACATTACTATCCCTTAATATAATATGTCTGGTACAAGGAACACTCTTATCTTCATAAGTGACATTATAAAGGGTTTCTTTTCTTTCAAAGATAATATCGTAATCTTCTATCCCGTTTTCACAATAATAACTTTCGTGAGCGCCTACCGAATAGTACATTGTGCTGTCAGATTTATTTCTTATGTCATAAGTGGTATCAAGGCAATTACCGCGCAAGGTATAGGTTACACGGAATTCAAAATGCCAAGGATACTGCTTTAAGGTTTCGGCATTATCCTTTAGTAAAAATGTAGCTGAAATGGGGGTACTGTCTTCAACCTCAAACACCTGCTTTCCTGCAAAGCCGTGCATACCCATTTCATATTTTTTACCTTCGTATGTAAAATAGCCCTCGCGAAGACGACTGCAAATCGGGAAAAGTACGGGAGAAACGTCACCCCAATACTGAGGGTCGGCAGTCCATACACGGTTTTTGCCTTCACAAAGTAATTTGCGAACTTCTGCACCTTTTTCGCTTATTTCTACATATAAGATTTCATTCTCAAGAATTACCATATCAAGCTCTCCTTTTTACCAATTATAACAATTTCAGTCTGTCAAAACACCAAAAAGTGCTGCAACTAACTATAACTCATTATAAACTTTTTCACATCATATTTCAACCACATTTTTCACCTTTTATAAATGTTTTCATAAAATAGTATGAGGTGATTTTTTGAACAGCAAAATGATTGAAAAATATAAAAGCGAAATGTTACGAATGTATAACTCTTCTGTAAAACCGACTGTCTCCCCAACAGTGCAACGGCAACCCGTAATCATGCCCAAATCTGTTGCCGATTCTTCTTCGGGAAATCTTATAGGAATTGTAACCGCTGTGCGCGCTCTCTATCCTGTTAACAATGCCAAAGTAACGGTTTTTACGGGAGATTACAACGATATGAATATAATAGCCACCGATATGACCGACCAAAGCGGGCGAACAAAAACTTTTCTTTTGCCCACTCCCGAAAAGGCGCTGTCATTAGAAGAAACAAACACCGTTTTACCCTATGCCCTTTACAATATGCTTGTCGAAGCCGACGGATATATCAAAAATATCCACCTTAATATTCCTGTTTTCAGCGGTGTTACTTCACTTCAGCAATCAAATCTTCTACTCGAAGAAACCGCAGGCACAAATAAAGGTCCGCAAATCTTTGATGAAACACTAAACTACAATTTATAAAATTATCCGAAGGAGACTAAAATGCCTGAAATACTTCTTCCCACTATTCCCGAAACCATAACGGTACATTTAGGACCGCCCGACAGTAACGCTAAAAATGTTACCGTTCCTTTTACCGACTACATTAAAAATGTTGCTTCAAGCGAAATTTATCCCACATGGCCCGAAAACGCCCTGCGAGCAAATATTTATGCCATTATTTCCTTTGCGCTCAACCGTGTTTATACCGAATGGTACCGTTCCCGCGGATATGATTTTGACATAACAAACACAACCCAATTTGACCAAGCATTCAAGCAAGACCGCGAAATTTTTGAAAATATCAGTTACATAGCAGACGAGATTTTTAACGACTATATCGTTCGTCAAGGCAATGTGGAACCACTTTTCGCAACCTTTTGCAACGGCACGACTTCCACCTGCGCAGGACTTTCGCAATGGGGAACGGTTAATCTTGCCCAAAGCGGACTCTCGCCTTTTGAAATTTTGCAAAACTACTACGGGCAAGACATCGGTATCGTAAACGATGCGCCCGTAGGTTTTACAAACGAATCTTATCCGGGTGCGCCTTTACGCGTGGGTGATTCAGGCAATAATGTTCAAATTATCCAGACCCAATTAAACCGTATTGCCCGCAATTATCCTGCCATTTCCCGAATAGCCGAAGTTAACGGTATTTTTGGTTTAGATACCGAACAGTCGGTCCGCAAATTTCAAGAAATTTTCAATCTTAATACCACAGGTGAAGTTGACAAAGCCACATGGTATAAAATCAAACAGTATTATAACGGTGTTAAAGGTCTTGCCGACCTTGTAAGCGAGGGTGTTTCTATTGCAGAAGCCACCGTTCCGTTTGATACCGAGATTTCAGAAGGTATGAGCGGTATTCCTGTTACCACTTTGCAATATTATTTGAGTATTATCGCTTATTTTAACGGTGCTTTGGAACCCGTGCCGAGAAACAGTTATTTTGGAACCGAAACCGTAGCGGCGGTTGAGCGTTTTCAAGAATTTTACGGTCTGTCGGTCACAGGTATTGTTGATAACGAAACTTGGAATACCATTTCACGCGTTTACACCGAAACAGTTGCTTCGCTGCCCCAAGGCTATGAAGGAAACAATGCCAAACTCTACCCGGGTTTTTTCTTGACCGAAGGTATGCGCAACGACAGTGTGCGAGATTTACAAACTTATCTTCTTTTAATTTCACAAAACATTCCCGAAATACCGACAGTATCTGTCACAGGTTACTACGGAGAACAAACCGAAAATGCCGTCAGAGAATTTCAGCGGTTATTTTCTTTACCTGTTTCGGGTGCTGTGGGGCCTGCTACATGGGCTACAATCGCTAATCAATATGACTTTTTCAACAATCAATAAATTTAATTTGCCTTCTTGCATTTTTTAAATAAAGCAGTATAATAATATTGTTATAATTTACAAATAGGAGTTTTTAAAATGGCTGAAGAAAAAACCACGGGTTGTTCAGGCAACTGCAGTTCTTGTTCTCAAACTTGCGGTTCCGGACAACAGGAAAGTTTGTTAGAACCCACAGGTGAATACAATAATATCAAACACGTTATAGGCGTTATAAGCGGCAAAGGCGGTGTGGGGAAATCACTTGTAACCTCTTCACTTGCCGTGCTTATGCAAAGAATGGGATATAAAGTCGGTATCCTTGATGCTGATATTACAGGCCCTTCAATCCCTAAAACATTCGGTATAAATTCCAGAACTATGCAAAATGAATTAGGTATTCTCCCTGCAGAAACCAAAACAGGCATTAAACTTATGTCTATAAATCTTTTGCTCGAAGACAAAGAGTCACCTGTTTTATGGCGCGGTCCTGTTATTGCAGGTGCAGTAAAACAGTTCTGGCACGATGTTGTATGGGGCGACCTTGACTATCTGTTCGTTGACTGCCCGCCAGGAACAGGCGATGTGCCTTTAACCGTTTTTCAAAGCCTTCCGCTTGACGGCATTGTTATAGTAACATCCCCGCAAGACTTGGTTTCTATGATAGTTAAAAAGGCTTACAATATGGCAGAAATGATGAAAATTCCCGTTTTAGGACTTGTGGAAAATATGAGTTATGTTGTATGTCCCGAATGCGGTGAAGAATTTAAGATTTTCGGTTCTTCAACCGACACCATTGCCGAAGAATTAAATATCGACTTGCTCGGCAAAATGCCGATTGATGTAAACGTTGCAAAAATGGTTGACAACGGTAATTTTGAAATGTACGAAAACATCTATCTTGCCGACGCGGCACAAAAAATTGAAGAAAAAACCAAATAAAACAAAATAGCGGTCAACTTTAACGTGATACTGTTAACGGAGTATCTCACTAAAGTTGACCGCTGTTTTTTTTAATTAAAGGTTATTTTATTTTAAAGGTAAGGGTTTTTGAACCTTTATAATCTCCGCACAACTTAACAAGTATTTTATATGTTCCTTTCTTTATTCGCTTTCCATAATATTTTACGGTATAATCCCTACCTTCCTGCAAAATATTTCCGTTAGAATCTTTAACAATAACCTTGGGCTTTATAACCTTTCCGTTATAGGAGAAGGTTGTTTTGCTAAGTTTAATGCTCTTAACTTTTGCAATCTTTCTTTCATATGTGTAACCACCGCACACAGAACAGCTTTCCTTAATTATTCCGGCATTTTTCAAAGTCGCTTTTTTAATTATCTTTGGCGAATAATACTCTACTGTATTCTTCTTTATAAACTTTGAGGCTTTATTGTTGTTAACAGATTTTTTCAGCTCTGCTTTTGTGCCGTCATAACTAATGTGTTTACCTGTAAAGGAATTATAATAAAAACTGTTTGAACTGCACAGGGAAACACATTTTAATTTTTTAGTGTAGTAGAAAGCATTTTTTCCTATTTGAGCAAAGCGTGGAATAGTAACATACTTTAAAGAAGTACAGGCACTGAAGGCCTCATTACCGATTTTGACAACCTTGTCGGGAATCTTAACGGATTCAATCCCATAGCAACACCAAAAAGCATTGTCATCTATTATTTTTAACGAAGAAGGAAGCGAGATTTTTTTCAAGCTTATACAAGAAGCAAATGCCTGACTTCCTATAAAACTTAACTTTTTGGGGAAATTGATAGATTTTAGGGATGAGCAATTCCAAAACGCGGCATCATCAATTGTTAAAACCGAAGACGGCAACTTAACCGCCGTTAACTTTTTACACAAAGAAAACGCTGCACCGCCTATAATTCTTGTTCCGCTTTTAATGTTGGCTGTTTTGATACTTTTATCCGCTTCAATCAAATATTTTCCAATATATAAAAGCTTGTTTTTCCAATTTGACTTATCATTCGCATACGCCGTATTGGTAAAACACAGTTGACCTAATCTTGTGACCTTATTTCCTATCGTGATATTTTTAAGTTTCTTACAATTGTAAAAAGCAGAATCGCCGATAGTTTTAACATTTTTACCGATAACCAGCGTAGTTAAATTGCTATATTCCTGCACAGCCGTTTCAGGTATCTCTTCACACTCATCTCCGATAACAAGTTTTTTCAGGGCTTTTTTTGGAATATTATACATATCAAGCTCACAAGGCTTGTCTTTTGTTTCGCCAAAGAAAGGTATCCTTAAGGTTTTACATTTTTTAGCATCCGAAAGAATATAATCTCCTATTTCAGTAACGCTATCAGGAATATAAAGGCTTGTCAGAGATGTACACTCGCGGAACACTTCATTACCTATTTTTTCGGTACCGTTGATTATATTGGCTTTTTTTAAATCCTTACAGCCTTGAAAAGCATTATCGCCTATTTCTTTAATCGAAGCAGTAAATTTAACGCTCTCGAGTTTTTTACATTCCTCAAAAGCAGAATCACCAATACTCTCGGTGTTTTTTCCAAATTTGACGCTTGTTAATGAGGTACACGCACTAAAGCATCCTGCACCCAATTTTTTAAGCGAGCTTGGAAATACAATGGTTTTTAAAGCTTTACATCCTGTAAATGCATAGCTTTTTATGTTTTCAAGTTTTTTCGAAAAAACAATCTCTTTCAGATTGGAGCAATCATAAAAAGCAGAGGAATAAATTGTTTTCAGATTTTCACCCAAAATTATTTTTTTAATAGCTGTATTGCTATGAAAAGAATTAGCAGGGATATATGTGCAAGCGCTTGAAAATTCAACGGTTAAAGAACCTTCCTTGTCTAATGAAAAAATACTGCCAAACATTCCGCTTTTCGATCTTTTTTCCCCAACAAAAGGTAATTTAATATACGTAATATTAGGGCAGTCATAAAAAGCACCCAATTCAATTTTTTTCAAACTATCGGGTAGGGATAAACTTTTTATACTGCTGCATCCGCTAAAAGCACTACTTAATATTCTCTTTAATCCGTCTGAGAAGTTAATGGTTTTTAGAGATGTGCAGTTTTCAAAAGCATTATTACTAATTTCAACAAGGGACGCAGGAAAGCTTATTTTTGTCAGAGAAGAACATTCGCTAAAGGCATATTCCTTTATGTTTTTTAGGTCGTTTGAAAATTTTACCGAGGTTAATGCAGAACAATCTTCAAAGGCATATTCAGGTACTTCTTTTGCATTAAAAACAACCGATTTAAGTTTTTCACAGGAGGCAAATGCACTTTTTCCTACAGATGTATTCTTAGATATCGTAATACTAGTTAATCCGCTCCCGCTAAATGCATATTCACCTATTGAAGTAAGCGTGCTCGGTAGGTTAATAGATTTTATTTTTGTGTTAGAAAAAGCGTGTTCGCCGATAGTTTTGATTTTATCGGTCAAAATAACTTCTTCGAGATAACACAAATCAGAAAAAGCGTGTTCAGGTATAGCGGTTTGTGAACCTTTTAGGGTGATTTTTTCAATTGGAGTTTTCACCCGCTGGCTATTAGAATTATGAGGGTCATAATCTTCCGTTTCAAGAGCAAGTGTAAGGCTTGAATTTAAATTATAAAGGGTTAATTCTTTGAGTTTTGCACAGTCAGAAAAAGCATAGCTACCAATCTCAGTAACACTTTCAGGCAACGATAAGCTTGTTATTTCATTACAGTTTTTAAATGCGCCCCAACTAATTGAAGTTATTTTATAACCACCCAAGGTATCGGGAACGACAATATTACCTGTAGCATTTTCGTCACAAGCAATAATACTGGCAGTACCATCTTCGCTTGCAAGATATGTGAAAATACCGTCTTTTACGCCACTTTGATCTTCCGGTCCCATTGCAGAAGCCATTATGTTTTGAGAAAATACTAAACCAACGAGAATGAATAAAATTGAAAGCGCAAATTTTTTCATACGTAAATACCCCACTGTGTTTAATACATAATCATCAGGTAGGCAGGGTCAATATTCTATGTCATGAATTTTTCTGTTCCGTAGCCAACATTCATCAACCCATTTTTACCATCTGCCAATATAATTATACTTTTTAAAAAATCAAAAGTCAATAATATATGAATTATCAACTAAACTCTATACAAACTTACGCTTTCACTTTTATTATTTTAGATACTTCTCTATATTGCGGTTGATTTCTGACACCAATGTATGCTCGGCAATCTGATGGTCTACCCCCTCATAAAACGCTGTTGGCAATCTTGAAACCAAGGGCGAAACGAAAATCTTGGGGCTGTTTTGCCGTGTTTCTCTTAAAAATTCCAAATAACTTTGATTAAGATATGAATATTCTTCAAAAATGGGTAATAAAGAATTCTTTTTGGCTGGTTTTTTAAGCGATGAAAGTTTAAAGTTCAAAAAATTAAAATCGTTAGTGACTTGTGTTAAAAATTCTTTTGAATAACCGTTAATTGCATTATAAAAAGCATTGTTACCCATAAGCAAAGATGGGTGCATTGCACCGATAATACTCCAAAAATACATTTGATTATAAAAACACCCGAAATTCTGATTTAAAAACGGAGCAAAATGAAGAGTTAAAATCACGTTTCCCATTGGGTTTTTAGCCGAAAAAACAGCATTTATGTAACGACCTTCATAAATATAATGAAAGACCGATTGCCCGAGCACGGGATAGCCCGAAAAAGCCTCAAATTTTATTCGTTCAAGCAAATTTATAAACCCCATATTCAAACGCAAAAATTCCTGATATTTTGAAAGCGGCATATTATTTTGCCGAAAGCCTTCATTAACCATATTAAACCTGTCACGGTAAGTCTTCAACTGTTCTTTAAAATAATCTTGCAAAACAGCAGTTGTACCATTCGGCGAGCGCAAAAGCGAAGTAATATGCTGCGAACTGTTTTCACTCCAGAAAATAACTGTTTTTCTCATAAGTTCGGGCGAAGCTTGCGCCCCGCAGTTAATAAAATTCATAATTTGTCCCCCAATCACTATTATCATATTCAAAACCGTGCACAAAATGAACTTTTTTACAAAATTACACAGTTGTTATTGATATTTAGATTTAATTTAAGTATAATATAAAGATAGATATAAATATTTTTAACATTGGGGGCAGTTATTTTGGATTGCGTACAATTTTTCGAACAAATAAAAGGCAAAAAAATCGCTATGTGCGGTATCGGTGTCAGCAATACTCCGCTTATTCTGAACTTTTTAAGCAAAGGAGCCAAGGTTTACGCCTGTGACCGCAGAAGCCGTGAGATGCTCGGTGAAATTGCTGACAAACTTGAAAAAGCAGGGGCAGAATTGCGCCTTGGCGAAAATTATCTTGAAAATTTAGAAGTTGATATGATTTTCCGCACCCCGGGTATGAACTTTCATTTACCCGAACTTGACTCTGCGCGCAAAAAAGGCATTGCCGTAACAAGCGAAATGGAAGTGTTTTTTGACCTTTGCCCCGCCACAATTTTTGCAATAACAGGTTCTGACGGTAAAACCACCACCACCACCCTTATTTCAAAAATGCTTGAAGCCGAAGGTAAACGCGTATTTGTAGGCGGTAATATAGGCACACCGTTGCTTCCCGAAATCGAAAACATCACAAAAGATGATTTTGTAGTTGTAGAACTTTCTTCTTTCCAACTCATTTCAATGCGCAAAAGTCCTGATGTTGCGGTTGTTACAAACGTAGCCCCCAACCATCTTGATATTCATAAAGATATGGACGAATATGTTGAAGCCAAGAAAAACATCATTCTTCATCAAAATGCCTTTTCTCGAACAGTACTTAACAAAGATAATGAAATTACAAACGGCTTCAAACCGTTTGTGCGCGGTCAGTCACTTTCATTCAGTATGGAAACTTCGATTAAAAACGGTGCCTGGCTTGACGATAACGGAGTTATCCATATGTCCTACCGCGGTATTGACGCTCCTATTATGCACCGCGACGAAATTGCCATTTTGGGCGACCACAATGTCGAAAATTACCTTTCTGCCATAACTGCCGTTTGGGGATATGTGGGAATGGACTCAATAAAAAAGGTTGCCCGTGAATTTAAAGGCGTTGAACACCGAATTGAATTTGTGCGCGAAGTAAACGGTGTTAAATATTATAACGACTCTATCGCCTCAAGTCCGACAAGAACTATCGCAGGACTTAAAGCATTCCCACAAAAAGTCTGGCTTATAGCAGGCGGCTATGACAAGCACATTCCTTATGAACCGATGGTTCCTTATGTGATTGAAAGGGTTAAAAAACTGCTTTTGTGCGGTGATACGGCAGAAAAAATTGAAGCCGCAGTTAAAAATGATAAAAATTATGACGGCAACCCCGAAATCATAAGAGTGGAAAACATTGCCTGTGCGGTTGAATTTGCCTACAAAAATGCTGAATCGGGTGATATTGTAACACTTTCCCCCGCGTCTGCAAGTTTTGACAAGTTCCCCAACTTTGTAGCGCGCGGCAATCATTTTAAAGAACAGGTGAATAAACTTTAATGGAAATTAAAGACTTGCTTTTCACTTTGTCAGAACTTGATTCAATAGGCAACATTACCGAAGCTTCTGACAAAGCATACGAAATTTTGGCACAATATACCGATGCTCAAAAAACCGACTCAAATAACATAATCGGGTATCTTTCGGGAAAATCCGATTATACTGTTATGCTTGATGCCCATATTGACCAAGTAGGGTTCGTTGTAACAAATGTTGATGACAACGGTTTCTTAACCGTGGCTACAGCAGGTGGTATTGACCTGCGTGCATTACCCTCAAGAGCGGTAAAAGTTCACGGAAAAGAAAAAATCACTGCCGTATTCTGCGCAACTCCGCCTCATTTGGCAAAAGATGATACTGAATATGACGATATTTCCAAAATAAAACTCGACACCGCTTTAGGCGAAAAAGCAAAAGAAATTGTCTCGGCAGGCGATTTTGCCACCTTTAAAGGCGAATGTTTTACTATTGCGGACAATCTTGTTTGCGGCCGCTCTTTTGACGACCGTGCGGGTGTTACCTGTCTTTTGGAAGTGGCGCGAAGACTCCACGGTAAAGAATTGCCCGTAAATGTGGCTTTTGCGCTTTCTTGCGGCGAAGAGTTAGGCCTTCGCGGCACCCGTACCGCAACCTTTAAAATAAAACCCCAAGAAGCAGTTGCTGTTGATGTAACCTTTGGTGACGGTCCCGAGATTTCGGCTGAAGAGTCCTGCGCGTTGGGTGATGGCGGAATGATAGGGCTTTCCCCCGCACTTGATAAGACCGTGAGTAAAAAACTTATAAATATTGCTAACGAAAACGGCATTCCCTATGGACTTGAAGTTATGGGCGGACGGACAGGCACCAACGCCGATATGATTGGTATTTCATGCGAAGGTGTTAAAACCTCCACACTTTCCATTCCGCTTCGCAATATGCACACCGAAGTTGAAACACTTAACCTTCGTGATCTTTCGGCTGTTTGTGACTTGTTGGAAAAGTATATTCTCGCAGGAGGTGTTATGAATGGTTGAAATGCTTAAAAGCCTCTGCTTAATTGACGGAATTTCGGGTGACGAAAACGCCGTGCGTGAATTCATAATAAGAGAAATCAAAGATTTTTGCGAATATAAAGTGGATAATCTCGGCAATATTATCTGCTTTAAAAAGGGCAAAAACAAGCCTTTAAAAAAAGTTATGCTTGACGCTCATTTAGACGAAGTCGGGCTTATAATTACCGCTGTCACAGAAAACGGATTTTTAAAATTTGCAACCGTGGGCGGTATTGATACCGCCGCTCTAATGTTCCGCCGTGTTAAAATAGGTGGTAAAACAAACGGTATAATAGGCGGTAAACCCTATCACCTTTTAGATTCTGACAACCGCAAAAAACTTCCGAAAACAGACAACCTTTATATAGATATCGGTGCCAAAACCAAGTCGGAAGCTTTGGAAAAAGTAGCTTTGGGCGATAGTGCGGTAATGGTAAGCGATTTTGAAATTTTGGGCGAATGTGTAAAATCCAAAGCACTTGATGACCGTATTGGCTGTGCGATACTCGTCACCCTTTTAAAGCAGGAAAGTGATTATGATTTTTATGCCTCTTTTACTGTTCAGGAAGAAATCGGACTTCGCGGTGCTAAAACCGCCGCATTTTCGGTTAATCCCGATGCGGCAATAGTTTTAGATTCCACCACCGCCGCCGACCTTGCAAACACTCCTGATGACAGCAAAGTTTGTGGTTTGGGCAAAGGTGTTGTGGTTTCCTTTATGGATAAAGCCACCGTCTATGACAAAGAATTTTTTTCTGCCGCTATGAGCAGTTCCATAACCTGTCAGCCAAAATCCGCAGTTGCAGGCGGTAATAATGCCGGTGGTATACATTTAAGCGGTGACGGGGTGAGAACTATTGCACTTTCGGCACCCTGCCGTTATATTCACTCTTCAAACAGTATCGTCAATCTGAACGATATCGAAAGTATGCTGAAACTTACTGAATATATGCTCAAAAATATTGCAGGCGGAAATATCAAATGATTACCCTTGTAAACGAAATGCCCTTTTTAAACTTCCTTTCAGCAGAAGCGGTTAAAATTAACTGCCTTTATGAAAGTTACAAGAATGATAGTTCGGTTATGTTTTGGGCGCAAGACTATAACCGCGCATATATTTCTATGACCGATGGGAATATGATTATTTTTTCTCGAAACCCCGACTATGATGAACTTCGTGATTTCGTGGCGATGCTGAACCCCGCTTGTGTTTTCAGCGATAGCGTTACTTTAGAAAAAATTGGTAAAATTGCGCCAGAAAACATAAATATTATGTGCCGCAGGGCTGATATTACGGGCAAAACCGAAAGCGACCTTCTTTCAAGTAAAGAACTTTACGATTTGCTTGATGTTAAGGGTTTATCACTTCCTGAATATCCCTATTTTGCAGTGGATTATTGTCGACGATTAAACAAAGGCTATGCCAAATACTTT
>CAYQFW010000014.1:0-12561 GCA_964416955.1 uncultured Ruminococcus sp. | reverse complement strand
TTATATGGTTTTCGGTGTGACATGCTTTTATCGGCTTGTCAGGTTTTATGCGTGACATCAATTTCTTTTTCGTTCAGGCTGGCTTTTACCAGTCTTTCGCCTTTATATTCAAGTTTTAGCGAGAAAAACGGCGTATCTTGTTCAAGCAATTTTAAAAATATTTTGTCGCCTTGCCAAATGGGAAGATTGTAAATTTCTTTTTTGTCCACCCAGCAAAGTTCACCTTCGTCACAAGTTTTTTCTGTTCCCGAAAAATCGGACGAATGGAAAATGTGCATATATTCGGTTTGCCATTTATCAGATATAAAGGTTACAATTCCGCAGTATTTGGTTTTGCCGAGAATCAGCCCTGTTTCTTCAAATACTTCGCGGCGGTTACATTCTTCGGGGCTTTCGCCTTCTTCAAATTTTCCGCCGATAGCCACCCATTTATCTTTGTTTTGGTCATTTTCCTTCTTAATACGGTGGAGCATTAAATATTTGCCGTTTTTTTCTATGTGGCAAAGTGTGGTGTTAAGCATAGTTATTCTTCGCTTTCTTCTTTAAGAACAGATGCTTCGTGGGTATAGCCATTAAGGAAGAAGGTGTCTGTGTTAATGTTTTCCGTATCAAAAACTGCGTTATACTGAAGATTTTCATATTCACTTAAAAGTTCTGTATAAGGGGAAATATCACTCCATTTATAATAATTGCCGTCTTTGTCGATATAGCCCACGGTATTGATAACAGGAAGCGTTTCGGAAAGTTCTAAAAGATAGTTGTTATATTTTGTTAATTGAGTGCCTGCAGTCTTTAAAACCAATGAAGACAAATAATTAACACTTAATTTATCAATTTCTTTTTCTTCAATATCATAGTTGGCCCAAATATAGAAAGGGGTGATATGACGTTGCTGTTCTTGTTCAATGGTCAAATTTGAAAGGCTGCTAACACCAAGAACTTCGGAAATGAATTCGGTTTCAATGTTGGGTTGGTGGTCGCCGAACATACAAATTACAGTGCGCTCTTTGACATTAGAAAAATATTCAATAAGTTCTTTAAATGCATTGTCGCTTTGTTTCATAAGCGAAAGATAGTTGTTTGCTTTTATATATTTTTTATCCGACGAAGTTATTTCAATGTCTTGTGGGAAGTTTACACAACTGTTTGTATATCCGCCGTGATTTTGCATTGTTACGTTGAATATGAAATACGGAGTGTTCTTATCACGGTTTTCATAATCTTCGATAATAAGGTCGTAGTTGTAGGAGTCGCTTATATATTGGCGCACGAGCATATTTTTGGCATTAGGATACATTTCTTCAACAAGTTTTTGCAAATAGTTGGCATCATTTCCGTTTTGCTGATATTCATCCATCAGCGAAATATCCATAATGTTTTCAAGAGAGAAGAATTTATTAAAACCGAAATTAGAATATACTGCTGTTCTGCGCCAACCTGATGCGTAATAGGGATGAAGCGCAAAGGAAGAATAGTTCTGGGCTTCAAGGGTTGAAACCAAAGAAGCCATTGGCTTTTTTACATAAAGCATATAAGCATTACTGCCCGAAGGCAAAAATGCAGTTGTATGACCTGTTAAAAATTCAAATTCGGTGTTGGAAGTGCCCGCGCCCACAACCGGAACATAGAGATTTCCCTTTATGGTATTTTCAGTTAGAGAGTTTAAAAACGGCATATAATCTTCATTGGTTTCAAAATCACCCAAAACCTGCAAATCAGAGAGTGATTCGTTCATAATGCAAATTATATTCGGAGTATCGGCTGAAGTGACAGTACTTGCTTCTTCCTCCTCGTCTTGCGAGCCGTTTATTACTTTGTCAATTTCTTCGGGGTCATAATCGCTGGGGGTGGATTTATACAAATATTTGGTATTTGCGAAAAAGTTAAAAACAAAACCGTAATTGTGGTAACCGCGTGTTTGGTTCCAAAAGTCAGGGCGGACGCCCATATCGGCAAAAAAACTTGTTGCATAGAAAAGTATCAGCACCACTGAAGCAAAGGTGGCTGTCGCTGTTCGGGAAATGATTTTTGTTGGCAGATTATATTTTGGGGTTTTCATTTTAATGGCAATTATCGTTAGCAAAATGAAAAGAAAAGTAGCGGTTATAACTTTATAATTGGGTGTGAAATCATAGGTATTGGCAACACCTGCAGCGGTGGTTATGCTTAAAAAGTCCATCGGTTGAAAAGGCGTTCCGCGGAAGTCCATTACATAACTGTGGGCAAGCGCCAAGCCGTAACAAGCGGTGTTTACAGTCAAGTAACTCACTTTAAAACTGCCTGTCAAGGCGAAAAGTATAAAATAGGCTATAATAATTACAAGATAATTTCCCAAAAATCCGAGATGCGTCATATCGTATATAAACACGTTATTAAGACATTCGGTAATTGTCATAAGCGCAATCGGCATTAAGAAAAGAATTATAAATCCCGAAATTTTTTGCGCAATTTCATTTTTAAAGCGAATGGTGTATATGGTGCAAAAAGCGATTAAAAATGGCAAAATCAGGTCGACTGCCATCAGTAACCAACGCGTAGAAACCGAAAGGATTGAATAGGTGTTTATACACAGAATAACAAGAAGTAATGACAAAAGGCAGAGAATACTTCCGATGATTTTTGAAGTTTTTGAATAGGTGACTTCAAAAGTATTATTTAAAAACTTAGGAATTTTAACCCAAAAAAAGCTGTAAACACTTTTAGCAAGTTTTTGCAAATTCATAAATTATCCCTTCTAAAGATTAGACTTATATTTTAGTATAGCATATTTTTTTGCCAATAACAATAGTTTTATATCCGAATAGAATGTAAAGGGTGCTTTTGTGGGAAAAGAATGTATGGCAATTATTATAGGTGTTTTAATTTTAGGTATTGTTTTCACGGTTAAGCGAATTTTCAGGCGCCTATATATTTATATACGTTGTAAGCAACGAAAAAATTGAGAGCGGTTTAAAAATATCTTTACAGTTTTACAGGGATGAAGTATAATATGTGTATAGAAAAAATAGAGGTATTTTAAGATGAAAAAACTTTTAGTTATTATAATGGCTTTTATAATGGTTGCTTTTGGTGCGGGTTGCACTACTAAAGGCACTGATAGTGAAGAGGTGCAAAAGAACGGTAAATTGGCAGTGGGAATTACCCATTATCAGCCAATGAATTATAAAGTTGACGGTGAATGGACAGGCTTTGATACCGAATTTGCACGTTTGTTTGCAAAAGAAAAATTGGGTGTGGAAGTGGAGTTTGTTGAAATAAATTGGGCTGAAAGGTACGACTTGCTAAACGATTATAAAATTGACTGTGTTTGGAACGGTATGACATTAGACCAAGATCTGCAAGAAGGCGTGAGTGTTTCTGATGCTTATGTGCTTAATTCTCAGGTTTTGGTAATGAAGGCTGATGTTGTTGATAATTACAAAACAGGATACGATGTGCGGCTTCTTAAATTCGCTGCCGAGAGCGAGTCGGCAGGTTATTATAGTATAAAAAGAGAAAACTATAAAAATTTAACCTTGGTTGAAACACAGGAACAGGCGCTTGAGTTGGTAAACAACGGCACAGTTGATGCCACTATAATTGACAGCGTAATGGCTAGTGCCTTGGTAGGTGAAGGAAAAACTTATTTCAATCTTGCAAAAGGGTTTAGTTATTCGTCCGAGGCTTTCGGTGTGGCTTTCCGTGAAGGTTCGGATCTTACAAATATGTTAAACGAATTTATGGAAGAAATATGGGATGAAGAGTTGCTCGAACTTGCAGAAAAGTACAATTTAACATTGGCATAGCGTAAAATTGTGCAATATATACAAAACTTTAGTGCTTTAGTTGTGTGAAGTACTAAAGTTTGATTTTTTTGAAAAAAAGACTTTACAAATTTAGTTTGATGAAGTATAATAACAACATCGACAGAGCACTGGAGGAAAAAACAAATGAAAGTCCACCGAAACTAAACTGAATACTTTTTATTTTTTTAACGGTCCACTTCAGTTAGGTGAATTCCTAAAGTGTGCTGAAACAACAAAAAACAAACAAAACAAAATTAAAAAAGAGGTAATTAAAAATGAAAAAATTATTAGCAATCGTACTCTCACTCATAATGCTCCTTTCCTTTGCAGGATGCGGCGCAGAAAAAACCGACAGCGAAACAATCGTTGACAACGGTAAAATTATTGTTGGTATTACAGACTATGCTCCTATGGACTATAAGGAAAAAGGTTCTGACGAATGGACAGGTTTTGACGCTGAATTTGCTCGCTTGTTTGCAGCAGAGCTTGGCGTTGAAGCAGAGTTTATTGAAATTGACTGGGACAACAAGTTCATCGAACTTGAAGCAGGCACTATCGATTGTGTATGGAATGGTATGACAATCACCGACGAAGCAAAAGCAAACGCAAGTGTATCTGATGCGTATGTAAAGAATGCACAGGTTCTCGTTATGAAGGCTGATAAGGTTGATGAAATTAAAAATGCTGAAGATGCAAAAGACCTTAAGTTTGCTGTTGAAAAGGGTTCTGCAGGCGCCAGCTGTGCAGTTGCAGCGGGCTATGAGAACATCACCGAAGTTGATACCCAGTCTACAGCTCTTATGGAAGTTGAAGCAGGCACTGCAGATGCAACTATTATCGATATCACAATGGCTAATGCTATGACAGGTGAAGGAACAAGCTATGCTGAACTTGCAAAGGGTATTGAATATTCAAGCGAAGAATACGGCGTTGCTTTCCGTAAGGATTCTGACTTAACAGAAAAGCTCAACACCTTTATGGCTGGCATCAAGGATGGCGACCTTAAAGCACTCGCAGAAAAGTATGAATTAACTTTAGCTTAATCAATTATTTACATAAGTAGTGTTAAGTAGAGGCTCGAAAGAACCTCTACTTTCGCACTGTGAAAGGGAAGTTTATGTTTTTAACGGTCACACTCGATTTACTTCGGGGTTTTTACGAAACCTTTAAGATTTTCGGGCTTACATTACTGTTTGCGCTACCGCTCGGCCTTATAATAGCCTTCGGTTCAATGAGTAAATTCAAGCCTTTGAGTTATCTTATAAAAACTTTTGTATGGATAATCCGCGGAACACCGCTTATGCTCCAGCTTATTGCCTTTTTCTATGGGCCAGGGCTTTTGTTCGGTATGCGCGCAATGCCTCGTTTTACAGCTGTAATGGTGGCTTTTGTTATTAACTATGCTTGCTATTTCAGTGAAATTTACCGAGGCGGAATTGAGGGGATACCTCGCGGACAGTATGAGGCAGGTCAGGTGCTTGGCATGACCAAGAGTCAGATTTTCTTTAAGGTTGTGCTTTTGCAGGTTATCAAAAGAATAGTGCCGCCTATGAGTAATGAAATTATTACCTTGGTTAAGGATACCTCGCTTGCCAGAATTATTGCAGTTTATGAAATTATCTGGAATGCGCAGAGTTATATTAAGAGCGACGGTCTTATCTGGCCGCTCTTCTACACGGCCGTATTCTACCTTATATTCTGTGGCGGATTGACGTTGCTTTTCGGTTATATCGAAAAGAAATTGTCGTATTTCCGTTCTTAAAGGGGGAAAGAAAAATGTCTGTTTTAGAAGTAAAGAATATAATGAAAAGCTTCGGCAAAACCGAAGTTTTAAAGGGCATTAGTTTTTCTCTCGAAAAAGGAGAGGTTTTGTCAATTATCGGTTCTTCGGGAAGCGGTAAGACAACACTTCTTCGTTGCCTTAATTTTTTGGAGTTTGCCGAAGAAGGTATAATTTCGGTCGACGGCAAGCAGATTTTTGACGGTAAAGCAAAAAAGAATTTAAGTGACGATGAAATTCGTGAAAACCGCCTGCACTTCGGTCTTGTTTTCCAGTCCTTCAACCTTTTTCCGCAGTATAATGTTCTGGAAAATGTAACCTTGGCTCCAACGCTTTTAAAGCGCGGGACACCTGAAGAAATAAAGGCTCGAGCCCTTTCGCTTATCGAAAGAGTAGGGCTTAGCGAAAAAATGGAAAGTTATCCCTGTCAGCTTTCGGGCGGACAACAGCAGCGTGTGGCTATTGCGCGAGCATTAGCACTTAACCCCGATATTCTCTGTTTTGATGAGCCGACAAGTGCTCTTGACCCTGAACTTACGGGTGAAGTTTTAAAGGTTATTAAGGGACTAAAGAGCAAAGACAGTACGATGATTATTGTAACTCACGAAATGGAGTTTGCCAAAAATGTTTCTGATAAGGTTATATTTATGGCAGACGGTGTAATTGAAGAAATGGGAACACCAGAGCAGATTTTCGATAATCCGCAAAGCGAAAAAACAAAGCACTTTTTAAGTAAATCCTTGGAAGAAATTTAGGAGGACAATATGGGTACTAATAAGATTACACAGGAAATGCGAAAAGAGTTGTACAAGTTATTAGCGTCTATTGAAACCCCGGAAGATTTTGAAATTTTAATGAACGATTTATGCACTGATAAAGAGGTTGAACAGATGACACAGCGTGTTATCGCTGCCCGCCTTTTAATGCAGGGTAAGACATATAATCAGGTTATAGAAAAAACCGATATTTCGTCGGCAACCTTGAGCCGTGTATCACGTTGTGTGCAGTATGGGCAAGGTTATAAAAAATTTATAAAATAACAAAAATCGTCTTGTGATTTGTTTTACAAGACGATTTTTATTTAACTTTTTTCGGTTTCTATTTTAATTTTTTTACCATCAATATTAAAGGTAATATCTCCGCTTTGGTCGGTGCGGTAAATTTCACTGTCGGCATCTTTGAGAGAAGCAAGAGTTGTTTTATGAGGGTGGGAGTAGATATTGTCTTCGCCCACGGATATTACAGAATATTCGGGCGTTACGGCGTCTAAAAATGCTTTTGAAGAAGAAGTGTTACTGCCGTGATGTGAAACTTTGAGAACATCGCAATCCAAATCAAGATTTTCGTTCAACAAAAGGCTTTCCATTTTGGTTTCGGCATCACCTGTGAATAAAAATCTAATTCCGTTTATTTCTGCCATAACAAAAAGTGAACGGTTATTTTCATTGGAACGGTCGGTAAAATCAGAAAGCAGAGTGATTTCAAACTCACCGATGTTAAAGTTCATGCCCTGTTTGGCTTCATAAAAAGCCGAACCGTTTTTTATAGCAATATCTTTGCCGCTTTTGGCGGCGGAGATGCTATTGTCAAGAAGCGGCGGCATTATAAGATTTTCTATTTCAAAATTATCTGCAATTTGAATAAGCCCGCCTACGTGGTCGGAATGCAGGTGAGAAACTACAACGACGTCAAGTTCGGTGATATTACAGTCGGAAATGTCGGCGCTTAAATCATTGGAGGTATTTGGAAGACCTACATCAATAAGTGCGCTGTAGCCGTTGCTGTAAATAAGAGCACAGTCTCCTTGCCCTACGTCTATAAATTTGACAAAGTCTTGTGAAGTGTCAAAATTTCTGCCTTGATTTGTCAGTTTTTGAAAGGCGTAGGGATTTTTTACAGCATATAACAGTACGGCGAAGATAACTACTGTTATAATCGCCGTAACCATAAATTTGTTTCTGCGTTTGTTTGTATTATTCATCAGAAGCCAGTTCCATTTCCATCAGTTGTTCTTGTGTTATGAGCACTTTTCTCGGTTTTGAACCCTCATAAGGTCCTACAACACCGCGCGTTTCCATTTCGTCGACAATACGCGCCGCACGGGCGTAACCGAGTTTTAATTTTCTTTGAAGCAATGATGTTGAAGCGAGACCGTTTTCCACAACAACGCGGATAGCTTCTTTAATCATGGGGTCTTCGTCGGGACCGTCTTCGGGAAGACCTGTTTTTTGTTTCTTTTCAATGGCTGCCTGACGTTCAATTTCAAACATAACATCATCGTCATAGTTGGCGCTCTTGTCACCCTTTATAAAGTCGACAACATTCTTGATTTCTTCGTTACTCACAAAGCAACCCTGTAAACGCTGAGGTTTGCTTGTGCCCACGGGACTAAAGAGCATATCGCCGCGGCCTAAAAGTTTTTCTGCGCCCGCGGAGTCGATAATTGTTCTGCTGTCAATCTGTGAAGAGGTGGTAAGTGCTATTCTTGTGGGGATATTTGCCTTAATGACACCTGTAATGACATCTACTGACGGACGTTGTGTGGCGAGTAGCAGATGTATACCTGCCGCGCGTGCTTTTGCGGCAATTCGCGCGATAGAATCTTCAACCTCTTTTGAAGCGGTTTGCATTAAGTCTGCAAATTCGTCTATCATAATTACTATGTAAGGCATTTTTTCAACTTGCGTTTCGGGGTCGTCTTTAAGAGTTTCAACAAAGTTGTTGTATTCTTCAATATTACGAACTTTACGGTCGGAAAGCATTTTGTAACGCTTTTCCATTTCGGTTACCGCCCAACCGAGAGCGCCTGCGGCTTTTCTTGGGTCGGTAACAACAGGCACTAACAAATGCGGAATGCCATTGTAAGGCTCAAATTCAACGGTTTTTGGGTCGATGAGCAGAAGTTTTAATTCGTCGGGTGAGTTTTTATATAGAAGACTGATGATAATTGAGTTTGTGCATACCGATTTACCTGAACCTGTAGCGCCTGCAATAAGACCGTGGGGCATTTTGGAAATGTCGGCAGTGATAATATTGCCGCTAATATCTTTGCCCAAAGCCACGGTGAGTTTGCTTTTTGCCGACATAAATTCGGGTGCTTCAAGAATTTCGCGGATATTGACCGCATTTTTTTCTTTGTTAGGAACTTCAATGCCTACTGCCGCTTTATTGGGTATCGGTGCTTCTATACGGACATTACCTGCCGCAAGGTTAAGGGCAATATCATCTGCCAAAGAGGTGATACGGCTGATTTTAACGCCCGCACAAGGCTGAAGTTCGTATCGGGTAACTGTGGGACCGCGGCTTATATCAACAATTCTTGTTTCAACACCAAAACTTTTAAGGGTTTCAACCAAGTGTTCTGCTGTAACAGAGGTGTCTTGACCGATTCCGCCTTTTGAAGTTGAAGGTTCTTTTAATAGGGTGAGTGGTGGGAAAATATAACCTGAATCGGTAGAACTATCAAGTTCTTTAACCTCTTCGGTGAAAACTTCGGTTTCTTCTTTGAAGTTGATTTCAATAACTTCTTCCTTTGCGGTTTGAAGCGCATCGTCCATTATTTCCTTGTCTTCGCTGCCCTCGGGGTAGGTGATTTTTTCAGCTTCGGGGGTTATGTCTTTGCCGTGATAAGCATCAACAAGGCGTTTTTGTTTAGGCGTCATACGGGCTCTTTGTTTTTTGCGTTCAAGAGGACCATCATCAACAGGAATATCAATGTTAAATTGTTTGTTCTGCTGTTCTTGTGTGTGCTTCGCAAAAGCATCTTCCGCGTGTGTCTTTACCGAAACTACAGGAGCCGCGACCGTTTTGAAAAGCGAGATGAGTGTTGTGCTGGTGAGAATCATTAAAAGCACAAAAATAAGTAAAATAAAGGTTATGGCAGCGCCTGTTTTGCCGAAAGCAAGATAAATCGGTTTGCCCAAAAGCGCACCTAAGAAACCGCCGTTTTGAAGCAAAATGCCGCTTTCATAGGCATTTGTAATATGTTCAAAAAAGGATAAGTCGGGGTCGCTTGTTGTGAAAACATCAATAACAGCTCCGATAAGAATAACAATTGCGCTGCCTTCGATTAGTTTTGCTTTAATCGAATTACCCATTTTGTCGGTTGCGAACATAACGGCAATAAATCCTAATAAAAACGGATAAAAATATGCGGTAACGCCGAATATTCCAAAGATGAAATTATGTATAAAGGTCCAGATATTCTGACCTTTAATGAAAACCACGCAAAGCAAAAATACCGCAACGGCAAACCATATTATCGAATGTAATTGGCGGTTATTGTCGTTTGTTTTGGTTGTTTGCTTGTTCTGTTTTTTTGGCGTGGATTTGGTACTTCCTTTTCTTTTTGTCGCCATAACAACTCTCCTAAATATGTGTTAATTTTCTATTAGTTTATAAAGTCCGTCTAAAACGTCTGAAAGTGTGCCTATACTGTCAATAAGCCCTGTTTTGACGGCGTGTTCGCCCGAAAGAACCGAGCCGACATCGGTCACCATTTCGCCTGTATTCATCATAAGTGAAGTGAAATCTTCTTTGGAAATTTTGGAATTTCGCACCACAAAATCGGTTATTCGTTCTTGCATACGCGCAAAGTGGTTAAACATTTGCGGAACGCCTATAACAAGTCCGTTGGTTCTTACGGGGTGGACGGTCATAGTGGCGCTTGGTGCTATGAATGAGCGTTTTGCTGAAACTGCCAACGGCACTCCGATTGAATGACCGCCGCCTAAAACAAAAGAAACGGTTGGTTTTTTCATTCCCGAAATAAGTTCGGCAATAGCAAGCCCTGCTTCAACGTCACCGCCAACGGTGTTTAGAATTACAAGCAGTCCTTCAATTTCTTTTGATTCTTCAACTGCTACAAGCTGTGGAATGATGTGTTCATATTTTGTTGTTTTTGATTGTTCGGGAAGAACATTGTGCCCTTCAATTTCACCAATTATGGTAAGGCAGTATATTTTGTGCTTACCGCTAAAAGTTGCAGAGCCGAATTCTTTTATTTCCTCATTGACTTTATTCTCGTTATTTTTGTTATCACTCATTAAATTCACCCAGAATTAGTATGGAAGGAATTTAATAAATAATTCATAGATATTATATCATAAATTTTAATATATAACAAGTAAATTAAAAAAACATTGTAATTTTAATAAAAATATGATATCATTAAATTACAAATATCGACATAAGGGGAAGATTATGCGAGCAGACGGAAGAAGATTAAGAAATACCGACCCTATGTATAGGGTTGCGGCACACATTATGGATAAGCGTATAGATTCAATGAATATGATAACGATTGATATTCCATACGCTCCTATGCAGGACTATGTAAACAAAAAACGTAAAGAAGGCATTTCGGTAAGCCACATGTCTCTTGTAATTGCGGCTTATTTGCGGACTATGGCAAAATATCCCGAACTAAACCGTTTTATTGTAAACAAAAAGGTATATGAGCGAAACGAAATTGCGGTTGGCATGGTGGTTTTGCAGTCACTCGAAAGCCATGAGGGTACAATGTCTAAAATGTACTTCGAGAAAACCGACACAATTTTCGATGTTAACAACAAAATCAATGCATACGTTAACGATAACCGCGAAGCCCCTGAAAATAACGGTACCGAAAAGATTATTAAAATTCTTTTAAGCATACCGGGTCTTTTGACTGTTGGTGTAAGTGTTTTCAAGTTTTTGGATAAACACGGTTTATTGCCAAAGGTAATTATTGATATGTCTCCTTTCCATATGAGTCTTGGCATTACAAACCTTGCATCTATCAGGACAAACCATATTTATCACCATTGCTACGAATTCGGTACAACAAGTATATTTATGGCTATGGGTAATCTTCGTGAAGTGCCTAAACGCAAGGGCGGCGAGATTATATTTGAAAGAAGTTTGCCAATAGGTGTTACAATGGACGAGCGCATCTGTTCGGGCAGTTATTTTGCAACTGCTTTTCGTTATTTGAAGAAAATGTTAGCTAACCCTGCAGTGTTGGAGTTGCCACCTGAAGAAGTGGTACAAGACACCTGTAAATAAGGGTTGATTTTATACTATTTTTGGTATAAACTATATAGAGTCAATAAATTTTGGAGGAATAAAAAATGTTAGTATCTGCAAAAGAAATGCTTCAAAAAGCAAAGGCAGGCAAATATGCCGTAGGTCAGTTCAACATCAATAACCTTGAATGGACAAAGGCTATTTTACAGACCGCTCAAGAACTCAATTCGCCTGTAATTCTCGGTGTGTCCGAAGGCGCGGGTAAATATATGTGCGGCTACACCACAATTGTTGGTATGGTAAACGGTATGATTAAAGAACTCGGCATCACCGTTCCCGTAGCTCTTCACCTTGACCACGGTTCATACGAAGGCGCTAAGAAGTGTATCGAAGCAGGCTTCTCTTCTGTAATGTTCGACGGCTCACATTATCCGATTGAAGAAAATATCGCAAAAACCAAGGAATTGGTTGAAACCTGTAATAAATTAGGTCTCTCACTCGAAGCTGAAGTTGGTTCTATCGGCGGTGAAGAAGACGGAGTTATCGGTGCGGGCGAAGTTGCAGACCCCAAGGAATGTAAAATGATTGCTGACCTCGGTGTCACAATGTTAGCTGCAGGTATCGGTAATATTCACGGTAAATATCCTGAAAATTGGGCAGGTTTGAGTTTTGATACTCTTGATGCTATTCAGCAATTAACAGGCGATATGCCATTAGTTCTTCACGGCGGTACAGGTATCCCTGCTGATATGATTAAGAAAGCAATTTCTTTGGGTGTTTCTAAGATTAACGTTAACACCGAATGTCAGTTGGCATTTGCAGATGCTACCCGCAAGTATATTGAAGCAGGTAAGGATTTACAGGGCAAGGGCTTTGACCCAAGAAAGCTTTTGGCAGACGGTTGCCAAGCAATTAAAGATACTGTTAAAGAAAAGATGGAACTTTTCGGTTCAGTTGGTAAAGCATAAAAATTTAAAAGACCGCTTTCGA
>CAYQFW010000013.1:0-12590 GCA_964416955.1 uncultured Ruminococcus sp. | reverse complement strand
ATGTAGGCGGTCTTTCGGGCGCATTTATTCCTGTAACCGAAGACGCAGGTATGATAGCCGCCGCGCGTTCAGGCGACCTTAGACTCGAAAAATTAGAGGCTATGACCGCTGTCTGCTCTGTAGGTCTTGATATGATAGCAATTCCTGGCGAAACCCCCGCAGAAGTTATTTCTGCAATTATAGCCGACGAAGCAGCAATAGGTATGGTAAACTCCAAAACCACCGCTGTACGCGTTATCCCCGCCATTGGCAAAAAGAAAGGCGAAGAATTAGACTTCGGCGGTCTTTTGGGTGCAGGTCCTATTATGGATGTAAACCTAACTAAGAGTCCCAAAAAGTTCATCGACCGTGCAGGTCGTATTCCTGCTCCACTACAAAGTTTAAAGAACTAACATAAAACGGCAAGACCGAGAAGTCTTGCCGTTTTTAATTTTATAACAAATAACCGGTTGCTATGCCAAGCAATGCCGAAATACAAATTATAAATATTGGATGCACTTTTTTAAATGTCAGAATCAATGCACCTATGAAAATTACTGCCGAAGCATAAAAATCGACACTCTTAAAAATTTCAATACTAAATCCGCTCGGAATAAACACCGTCGCCGCGATAGAAATTACAGCCGCACCGATAAAGCCGATAACCGCAGGCTTTAAACCTGTCATACACCCCGCTACGACTGTGCTGTTTTTAAATTTCTCATAACATTTTGCAACAATTAAAATAATAATAAATGACGGTAACACAACGCCTAACGTTGCACAAAAAGCACCGAAAATACCGCCCAAGACACCATACGCGCTTCCTTGATTATTACCTATAAATGTTGCCATATTGATAGCAAACGGACCGGGGGTTGATTCGCTTACCGCAATAAAATCAACAATTTCTTCTAAAGGCATCCAGCCGTTAGCAAGCACCTCTTCCTTTATAAACGGAAGCATTGCATAACCGCCGCCAAAGGTAAACGCGCCAATCTTAAAAAAGGTTAAAAACAATTTTAAAAATATCATTTTTCCACCTTGCCTTTCAAGGTAAGGGAATAAACAAGTCCCAATACTGCGCAGGTGATTATACAATAAATAACAGGAATGTTAAGAAAAGCCACTGCCACAAAAGAAAGCGCCATTATCACATAATAAAACATGCCCTTTGGACATTGCTTATACATTTTCAAAAGTGCTTTAATAATAAGCGCCAAAACGCCTGCGCGAATACCGCCGAATGCATATTGAACAGCCTTTAATTCCTTAAATTCGTTAAGCATATAAGATATTATCAAAATAATTACAAAAGACGGCAAAACAACACCTAATGTAGCAAAAAAAGAACCCCAGAAACCTGCCACACGGTATCCCACAAAAGTTGCGGAATTTATAGCAACAGGACCCGGTGTGGATTCGGCTATTGCAATAATATCCAGTATGTCACTTTCCTTTATCCATTTTTTCTTATTCACCGTTTCTTCGGTAATAAGCGGTATCATTGCATATCCTCCGCCAAAGGTGAACGCACCTATGCGAAAAAACACCCAAAAAACCGAAAGCAAAAGTTTAATTTTTTTTCTCATAAAATACCTCTGAATGCAAATAATTCCATTACAGTATAATATTTTTTTAAGTTATTGTCAATCATACTATTACAATGTTCACTCTTTTCGTATAAAAATATACAATATTCGTAATTTCCTTGACTTTTATACCTTTTAGTTGTAAAATTATATTCGTGAAATTGTGACTGAAAGGCATTAAAGTATAATTCTGTTTTGTCTTAGGAGAATCCATAATGCCCAAAGTTTCTGTCATTGTTCCAGTCTATAATGTAGAGCAATTTTTGCCCCGCTGTTTAGAAAGTTTAACTGCACAAACACTTAAAGATTATGAAGTAATTGTTGTCAATGACGGTTCGCCTGACAACAGCCAAAGAATAATTGATAAATTCGCAAAAGAATTCCCAGATATCATAAAACCCTTCATAAAGAAAAACGGCGGACTTTCGGACGCGCGTAATTTTGGTATTAAAAAAGCCAAAGGCGAATATATCGGCTTTGTTGACAGTGATGATTTTGTCACACCCCAAATGTTCGAGCAAATGTATAACAAAGCCATAGAATCAGCAAGTGATGTTGTGGTGTGCGGTCACAATTCGGTATATCTCGGAAAAAGAGGAGATATAAAAAATTTAATACCCCACCCCGTATTCGCGCCGCATATTTTCGGTCAAAGCATTTACGATTGTCCCGAAATATTGACCTGCGTCCGCTCATACGCGTGGAACAAAATTTACAAACGCGAAATCTTGCAAAATTTTGAATTTCCTGAAGGTCAACTTTTCGAAGATTCAGCCATAGTTTACAACATTTTATCACAAGCAGAAAAAATCTCTGTCCTTGAAGAATGTCACTATCAATATTTGTGCGGTCGTCAAGGTGCAATCACAACGACCGTCAACAACAATATTTTTGACATTTTCAAGTCTTGCAATTCAATTATACAGCATTTTAAAAAAATCGGAAAATTTGATGTTTTAAAACCCGAAATTGAATCTATATGCCTTATGCATATTCATGCAAGATATCTTACGTTAAACAAGGCAGGAAGTCTTAAAATTAAATATGCTTTTACAGACCATTCCTTTAAATACCTTAACGAAAAATTTCCCCAATGGCAAAATAATAAGTATTATCTTGCACGCCGCGCCGCGCCCCTTACAACCCACCCTGCCCACAAATTTGAATTGGCGCGTGAAAATCGTCTTGTTTTAAAATTCCACTTTACAAACAAATGTGTTTGCGGCGTTATTCAGAAAGGCTTATCACCTTTTTATAAAAACTTAAGAAAAGTTGCTAAACGTTTCAAAAAGAAAATTCACAAAAGCAAACCGCCAAAAACAGTTCCAACCCAAAATCTCACCACAGAAGAACTTTGCGAATTGCAACAAACAATTCTTAACGTTTTCAAAGTTTTTAAAAATTTTTGTGACAGTAACAGCTTAAGATACTATCTTTTCGAAGGTTCGCTTCTGGGTGCGGTCCGACACGGTGGGTTTATCCCTTGGGACGATGATTTAGATGTGGCAATGCCACGCAAAGATTATGAAAAATTTGTAAAACTTTGGAGCACAAATCAAATCGGTGATTGCATTCTTTCTCACCAAACAACAAACAAAGGATATTATTTGACATTTGCCAAAATTCTTTATGTGAAAGATTGCAAATTCAAATCCCTTTTACACAAAGACCTAAAACATCAAACCCTTTCAAACGATATCGGCATTGATGTTTTTCCGTTAGATAATTGCGAACCTTTAAGTATAAAACTGTTTCACCGCGCGCGAAAGATGCGAAAACTGCGAAACATTTTGCTTGCAAAGGTTAATTATTTCAAAAACCCAAAAAAACGCAGATTTTACAGTCTTTATAAAAATACCGCAAGTTTTAAAACTCTTCACAAAATGCTGCACAAACTTTACACCAAGAATTCAGACAACTGCAATTACATTGCAAACTTTGCAAGTTCTTATATTTTAACAAAGGAGCATTTTCCAAAAGATTATTTTGAACCTGCAAGAAAAATCACCTTTGAAGGAATACAGGCAACCATTCCTTTAAAAGCCGAAGAAATCTTAAAATGCATTTACGGTAATTATACAATTCTTCCGCCCGAAGAAAAACGTATAACTCCGCACAAATACATTGTAGATAAATAAAAAATCCAATAACTTAAGATCGTTATTCAGGAGGAATAAAAAATTGACAACAACTACTATCGGTAAAAATCTTCTATGCGCAGACGCTATCAGCACTTGTATCGACGTTGTACTCAGTGAAAAAGCAGATTTAGAGCAAATCGCAAAGGCAACTTCTGCATTAAAAACCATTTTGCAGAACGCAATGCCTTATCTGCGTTCTGAAGTTATCGCTGTTGCTTGCGTGGAAAAAGAAATGTGCGCTTTAAAAGAAATCAAAAACACTTTAGGAAATTTACCTTCTGATATTTTTGTTAAAGCCTTGTGCAATCATTCGGATTTATCATCGGAGTTTGCTCACGCTGCAGTTATGCCTGCCCTTATCCGTGCAATTTCAGACCTTATCTTACTACAGAAACTTGAAATTGAACAAACTTCCGAAGAAACTCCTGATACCCGAGATACCGAAGAAAACACCGAAGAGTATGAAGATACTACCATTATGGAAGACCTTGCCGAACTTGAAGCTCCGCAAGAATCTAATGACAATGACATTTTGTACCAGGGTGTTCTCACCCCTCTTACCATTACAACAATTTTGCGTAAGCGCCTTAAAAAACTCATTGGTATTGTTTGCAAAAATGAAAATGCCGTCGCACTTTCAAAACAACTGTTTTTCATCAATGAAGTTTTGGGCGTAAATCCCAATGAATTCATCGGCGACCAAAAATGTCAGATAATTATTGATGAAATCACATCAAAAACAGGTGAAAAATATTTATTCAACCGTGATTTAACGGAAGATGTTGTATATAGAATCTTCCACAAAATACGCTTAAATAAGCTTGTTGAATATTTAACAAGTAAACCTTCAAAGAAAAATCAAAAAATCTTGGAAGAGTTAGAAGCAAAATATAATTTTAACAACACAAACATCTTTGTTGACGACCCGTTCCATTCGCAAAAAACCGAGCGTGCACAATTTGTTAAAGGATTGCAAAAGTATACACTTGAAACTTTAATTTTAACAAAAAATTTCCTTGAAGAAAAAGGTCTTAAGTTCTATTTAACCGAAGGAACACTTTTGGGTGCTGTTCGTCATAACGGTTTTATCCCTTGGGACGATGATGTGGATATTGCAATGCCGCGTAAGGATTACAGAAAGCTTGTAAAACTCGCCCTCGAAGGCGAAATACCGCCCGAACTCAACTTTGATTCACTTGAAACCAATCCTAAACACTGGGTTTTAGGCGCAAAAATGCAGTTAGTAAGACAAACTCCTTACATACAACACAAAGTAACCGAACTTTCTAAATGCAACGGTCCTTATGTGGATATCTTCCCTCTCGACTGTTGGAGCAGTCCGTTCAACTATAAACAGCGCAGAGCAGACAGGCGCGTAAAACTCGCTCGCCGTATGCTGTTTATGAAAACAGGTTATTCAACCGCCACAAAGAAAAAGAAACACAGAATTTTGCTTAAATTCATCTTGCCGTTTGTAAAAAACACTTGGATAGAAAAATTTGCAATCAAGAATATGACAAAATTCTACCGCAAAAACCCGAAGTATTATGTAAATCTCTGCAGTTACTATCCATTCTATAAGGAAGTCTTCCCTGCCAGTTTCTTCGGCGAACCGAAATATATTGAATTTGAAGGCGAAATGATGCCAATTCCTTGCGAAGCAGAATATATGCTCAAAACCATTTACGGCAAAAACTATGACACTATCCCACCTGTAAGAGTTACCAATATGCGCAAACACGCATTTGATTTGCGGGAAGATGTGAAATTTTAAAAATTTTTGCAATAAAATATACAGTTATTCCATTATACTGTTGAAAACCTTAGTAAAAAACAAAATTCATGCTTTCTAAAAAACACTGACAATGCGTTTTAAAATTATTGGCTTCTAATTGTAAAATTACATTACTGTTTTATTAATTTACCTTAGTGAACTATTTTAAGAGGTATATGGTAAATTATTTATTAAATACAAAAGCTTTTGCAGAAAAGGAAGTAAAACAATGCCAAAAGTATCAATTATTGTTCCTGTTTACAACGTAGAAGAATATCTTCCAAAGTGTCTTGACAGTTTGGTTTCTCAAACCTTAAAAGATATAGAAATTATCGTTGTCAATGACGGAACACCCGACAACAGTCAGGCAATTATTGATGACTATGCAGAAAAATATCCTGAAATAATTAAACCGTTTATCAAAGAAAACGGTGGTCTTTCTGACTCACGTAATTTCGGCGTAAAAAAAGCTACGGGTGAATATATCGCTTTTGTCGATAGCGATGACTATGTAGATATTGATATGTATGAGTTAATGTACAACAAAGCAAAAGAAACAGATTCAGACATTGTGAACTGTGCTTATAGCAACGTTATAGATAGAGTCATTCAACGAAACTATTACGGTGACAGTATACAATATTTTGGGAAAAGTGTAGCTGAATCACCTCAAATATTAAGATATGCCAATTCTATAGCGTGTAACAAAATTTTTCACAGAGAATTCTGGCTTCAAAATGAATTTGAGTTTTCAGTCGGACAATGGTTCGAAGATAGCGAATTGATATATAAAGTTTTGTGGTGTGCCAATAAAGTAGAATGTGTAAATATCCCTTTCTATTATTATGTAAGAACACGTAATGACAGTATAACAAACACTGTTAACGAATGCATTTTTGACATTTTCAAATCCGCTGAGAGTATGATTTCATTTTTTAAAAAATTACCTCAAACACCTGAACTTGTCGAAGAAATAAACTATCTTTGTCTAAGACACACTTTAGCACGAATTTATAAACTCGACCAATTTAGCGACAAGGCACTTGCAAAAAAATTTATAAACGAATGTTATGATTTCTATAATAAAAATCTTCCCAATTGGAAGAAGAATACTTTTGTTTCAGCACCGCAAAGAGCAAAACCTAAAACAAAAAGGACCTGTTTTATAAATCGTCATAAGACTCTTGCAAAATGGTATTATACCGGCTCGGTGCTTAAAAATATCGAAAAATGGTATGAAAACAATTTTGAAACCAAAGAAAAAATTACAATAGATCCTGAAGAAAAAAAGGAGAAAGAGAACGAAAGAAAACGCGCCGCCATACAGAAAAAAGGTATCGCTTTGATCTCTTTAGTACAAAAACTTTTAAAGGAAATCGGTATCACTAGTTTTGCTGATTTCGGTACACTTCTCGGTATTATCCGCGAAGGCAAACTGCTATCGCATGATTTAGATATCGATATGGGTGTAATTGTTAAAACTAAGACCGATTTGGATAGAATTCGTCTTCATTTGGAAAAATTCGGTTTTAATCTTTGGCTGCAATTTTTTAACGGTGATGCAATTGTTGAAGAATCATATCGTTTTTGCGGTTTGAAAATAGACCTTAATTATTATAAAATAACAGATACTGAAAGTAAGACCTGGTTGTTCTACCGTGAGCCAGGTGTTGAATATCTTAACAATAATCGAAATATCGTTGAAATGACATATTCACCAATAACCGATTTTAAAACAATAGAAGTAGCAGGTGAAGAAATAGTAATCCCTGCAAACGCCGAACAATTGTTGGTGGAAAAATATGGTCCCACTTGGCGAACCCCAGACAAAGGTTGGATTTATTGGTTATCCCCAGCTGCTCAGAAACTTGACCAAATGGGACATTTCATCTCTTATAGATATAGAAGGTCTACCAAAGTAAATGAAGATTGGTTTGCTAAAATAAAAAATAAAGAGTTGGCAATAACTCGGGAATATCAACTCAAACAACTCAAGATTTTAAAAGCAGTTAATAAAATTTGCAAAAAGCACAAAATCACCTATTATCTTGGCAAGTCCACACTTAGATTTGCCGAATATTATAACGGTCTTGCACCTTGGAATGCAAATTTGTTTTTAACGATGAGAAGAAAACAGTATAAAAAATTCTTAAAATATGCTTCCAACGAACTTTCCGAAAAATATGTATTGCAACATCATAAAACCGTTGAAAATTATTGGTCGCCTTATATGACCGTAAGATTGGCTAATAACAAAAAATTCTATCAGAAAAAATTGAAAAATATCACTGAATTCAACGGACCTTGTATTCATATTCAACCTTTATGCGCTGTACCCGAAGCCGATTCTAAAGCACAGAGAAAACAAGCAAAACTATATGAATATTACAAAACATTATTGCAATATAAATCAGGTCTTAAAACACCAAAAACAAAAGAAGAAAAACGCCTGTATAAGCATGCCGAAGCTTTATCCTATGCTGAAATACATAAAAAAATAGAAAAACTTTACGGTATGTTTAAAGGAAAAGGTAACTCTTATCTCGTAAACTTAGCAGACAGCGAAAGTTTGGAAAAAACAACCTATCCAAAAGAATATTTTGGGAAACCGAAATATATCGATTTCGAAGGTATGTCAATGCCTATTCCATCCCATTCTGATGAGCTTTTAACTCAGCGCTACGGTTATAATTATCAACATTTAGCATGGGATAAGAGAAAAATATGCAGTGGTGTAAGTTTTCGAAAATCAAAAAAGAAAAAGATTTCATAAATTAGTTTCATACCAATCTATAAAATAGCAAAAAGAAGGTTCGACATTTCTTTTGTTGAACCTTCTTTTTTACTATTTACATCAGAAAAATAAAATCACTTTAAAATTTTCTTTATTAAAAACACGCTGCTATTCAATAGATTTTGTTTATTCAGTACGCTTCCAATGATAATATCCGTTATCATCACATTCTGCATCACTTGTAATACTCCAAAATGTTGAAAAACTGGTAGCATCACCACGATATGTAATGATTTCGAAAGAATCAATATATCCTTGTGAGCTTTGAACGTTACTAACCGAACAATCTGTGATATTTGGCACACCCGAATACGCGGTAACAGAAACACTATAATTGCTTAATAACAGTTTATACTCTGAGAGATTGCTAATATTTGTTGTATGCTTCGCATTCGCTTCAAAACCCTCAATTTTAATTCTATTTGCTACTGTTCTCTTAACAGTTTGTCTTTCCCAAGTACCGCCGAAAAGAACCGATGGGTCAGTTGTGCTATCGGGTGCTAAGTAAACACTACCTACGGGGTAAATGCTTTGCCAAGATTTACTAATACTGTCTTGTAAATCGCTAACAAACGCATCTACCTGAGATTTTTGATAATATTGTGTCAAATCAACCTCAATAGGCTTTGTGGTGATATACTCCCATTTATCCCCCGTCCAAATATACTCATCGAAAAGATTTTGTTCCTGTGGGTCTTGACTGGGCACAAGATAAATTTTATTAACAAGTGCCGTTGTGGGCAGAGCATCAACAACCTTTATAAAATCAAAAGTAGCAAGTTCATTATCAACATATTGCTTTGTTGCAACCGAGTTGTCGCTATCACCTACCGCACTCACCTCAGCGTGTCCGTCAGCATAGACATTAAATGCGTTTTTTCGTTCAGAATCACTTGTACCAACTCCTACTGTAAACACGCTGTCATCACTGGGTTTCGAATTGTATCTGCCTACCGCCGTTTGACCTGCATAATCTGCACGAGTAGCATTTCCTGCTGCAAAAGAATAACTCGCGTATGCATTAGTTACACGACCGCTCGCGTGAGAATATTGTCCCCACGCAGAAGTCTGACCGCCCTCCGCATGTGATGCTGCTCCCAAAGCCGCACTTCCGTATCCTTCACTATGTGAATAACTACCTTTTGCAGAAGTAGAAATACCTTCGGCGTGTGACTCTACTCCTGCCGCTTTTGTCTTGCTTCCTTCCGCATGAGAACATGCGCCACTCGCAACTGTCACCTGACCTTCTGCATGTGAACTCTCGCCCGAAGCTTCGCTCGAATACCCCTCCGAATGAGAGCCCAAACTTCCTGTTGCTTTAGTTTGATTGCCTTCGGCATGTGAAGCGTTTCCGTTGGCTTTGGTTTTTTTCCCTTCGGCATGAGCATTTTTAGCGGCGGTATTATTTTCTAAATCATTAAAAATTTCGCCGCCTTCTTCAGTCTTTTTGCCCATACCATCAAGACCTTTTTCGCCCTGTTCGCCCTTGTCACCTTTTTCACCCTTAAAAAGCCCATTATCAGCATCTGTGCGAACCGATTGAGCAATTTCCTTGGCTTCGGTCATAATGGAAACAATCTGGCTATACTCGTCGGGAGTAGGGTCTTGCGGCGCATCTCCCAAAGCGTAACCACTGGTGTAAACTTTGATATTTTCCTGTGTGCTTGTGGCAAGACTTTCGTCAAGCACACCAAATACCGAAAGCATAAACCTATCGCCTTTTAACACCTCAAAAGGTATGTAACATTCGTTTTCCGACACACATAATTCATTTTCGCCGTCCAACACAATGTTAATGGGTTCTACACCCTCTGCAGAAAACACCGCAGTTTTTTGATAATTCTTCCAATTATCGCTGAATAAAAATTTGACCGTTTCGTGTTTAACGCTGTCTGAAACCGCATTCGCGAAAGTATCGTTTCTGACCGTTAACACATTGTTTGAGTGTACTTCTACACTAATCATAAAAATTACCTCCTTTAATTTTTATACTTCTATTATGCACAAAATGAACCCGACATTCCCCGACATCTTTTGTTTTTTCGCAACTTTTTTTAAAAAAACAAGGCTGTTTTGCTAAAATTTTAGCAAAACAGCCACTGAAATTTTTAATTTAGTCAAATCTTTTTTTCCAAGGTTTCATACAAAGCAGGCAAATTGCCGTACCCATTACAGCAATTGCAACCCAACTTAAAAGCGTAAAACCCCAGCCTAATTTTTCAGATAAAATCGCAATTCCATAGGTTGAAACAGCACTACCGATATATGTGCAACTATTGATAACACCCGAAACAGTCGAAACCTTACCACTTTTTTCAAAGAATTGCGGTACCATACAAACAAGCATCAAATTCACACCGTGCATACTGCCTGAAAGAACAGCAAACAACGCAACCGAGCTTATTATATTTACACCCGAAAGAAAATAAATTCCCACAGCCGAAATAGCACCTATACCGAAAAACAAACCGCCACAAGCTAATGGATTAGTAAACTTTTTAATATAAATCTTTGTTACAAGCCGTATACAAAAAATGCTGAAAACAGGAAGTACAACACCCGTAAGGATAGAAACCGCATCACCAAGGTCATACGAATCCTTTATATACGAAGGCATCCAGGTTGCAACACCGTCACGAAGTGAGCCTTGAAGTATTATTGCTATCATTATAAAAATCATAAGCGGAGTAAAAAGATTGTACTTTTTGTCAGCCGATACTTCGCCTTGTGATACTTCCCGCTTTTGAACGCCGATTTCGTAAGAAAATTTGTTCCAGACAAAAATCATAATAAAACCGCAAGCCGCCGCGAACCAAAATACCGATTTCCAACCCGCAAATGATATTAAAACAGGTGACAATAAATATATTATTACAGTACCTATATTACCACCCCAAGTAACCTTCGCAGTAGTGTTTTTATAATCTTCGGCAGAAAGAAGTGTAGCCATAAGGCGTACAATAGGCGGCCACATAAAGCTTTGGGCAAATCCGTTCACACACCATACACCCGCCATAAGATAAGGACTGTTACAAAACGGAATTAAAATATTCATAAGCACTGTAAGGCAAAGACCGTAAGTCACAAGCCTTTTGGGCGATATCCTGTCCCCTATTATTCCGCTTATAACCTGACCCACACCATAGGTTACGAAGCTACCCGTAACTGCTAATGACAGCAAACTCTGAGAAAATCCGGTATCACTCTCCATAGCTACTATAACTGCACCATAGTTAATGCGTGTAATGTAACTTACCATATATGTCATAGAAAACAGAAACGCCAAAAAATTAACATCTCTTTTTTTACTCAACTTTTCCATTCTAATCTTCGCCGCCTGTGTAAATTTTAATGCCGTTCTCTTTATACAACTCTTTTAATTCATTTGGTAAATCACTATCGGTTATATAAATATAGTCACTCTTCATATCCGTAAGTTTTAACAGCGCCTTTTTTTCAAACTTACTGCTGTCGGCTAAAATAAAAATCTCATCCGCACAGCCGAGCAACACCTTCTGAACATCAAAAAACTCTTGTCTAAAATCGCATATACCGTGTTCAAGTGATACCGCGCTTGTAAAAACAAATGCCTTTTGCGCATAAAGAGAAGAATACATATTGACCGTCAGTGAACCGTAAAAAGTATTTTCTTCCTTTATAAAATGCCCACCGCACAAAATAACCGAAAACTCCTTATAAGAATTTAAAATATTAAAAACGTCTAACGAATGGGTTATAACTGTTAATTTCGTAAATTTTTCCTTTAAAGCTTCTGCAAAAAATGTCGCTGTACTTCCCGCATCTACAACAATAATATCGCCGTCGTTTATAAACTCACAAGCCTTAAGAGATAATGCTTTCTTTTGGTCGCCGTGTTCGGTATTTCTTTGACTCAGAACCGAGAAGCCGTTCATTCCCGTTTTTGCAACAGCGCCGCCGTGAACACGGGTAAGAAGTCCCTGCTTTTCCATATCTAACAAATCACGGCGAACAGTTTCTATCGAAACCGCAAATTTTTCAACGAGATTAGCCACCGTAACAGCATTATTTTCAAGTATCATTTCATATATAATATCTTGTCTTTCTTTTGCAAACAAATCCACACACCTCCAACAATATCCACATAATACCACATAACAATGCTACTGTCAAGTATAAAAAGTTAAAATTGTAGTTTGTGATGTGCCGCCACGCGCAATTACGCCGTTATACCTTGCAAATTCTATAACCCCTATCCCGCCGATATAAACACATCTAAATTATAGTTTATCGGGTTAAATGGTATGCCCAAATCAAAGCCTTCTCCAGCG
>CAYQFW010000012.1:12630-13523 GCA_964416955.1 uncultured Ruminococcus sp. | reverse complement strand
AGGATAGATATATTATAATAGCTATTTACAGGCTGTCAAATCATTTTCATTATGCGCAGCTGTTTCTGTGGTTCTCCGCTATTGGCTCACACATGGGCCAATAATCCCACATTCAGGGACGGCTTTCCCATACTGCGCCCTCCTTCAAAAAGATTTTGCTTATTATAACACGAAAATCCCCATTCGTCGATAGACTTGCGTTGCTTTTTCGTAAAAGATGGTACTGCCCCAGGTATTTATTGGAATAAAGCACCTTCTGCAGGACAGTTCCTGCTTGAAATAAAGGGCACTGCTGTGGTATGATAAATAATAGATATTTTTAAGAAAAAGAGTGACTTTTGATACCATTGCATCATATTTGAGGCAGTATATAATTTGCAGGAGGAAGAATATGAAACAGATGAAAAGAGCAATATCAGCATTCTTGGCATTGGTAATGCTCGTTACCGGTTGCCCCGTTACAGCCTTTGCGTCAACTACGGAAATGACCATAGAGGAGACCGCGCCGGAAACCTACGAAAGCGAAGAACTCCAGGTTGAAGCGCTTCCGGAGGAACCGCAGGCAACGGAGTTGCCGGTTGCATCTGTGGAAGAGGCCACCGAAAGCGCGGAGACTGCCGTGGCCACGGAACCCACGGTTGAAGAGACCAGACCTGTCCGGCAGGATACAAGTAATGCAGCTGTGGCAACAGACGCAGTTGCTGATTTGTTGTACACTGTTCTCAACGGTACATACTGCGCAATCACAGGCTATACCGGCACGGATACAGAATTAACTATTCCTGCCGATATTGACGGGTATATCGTCCAAAGTATTGCCGCGTCTGCCTTTAAGGGTAACAAGACCCTGACCACAGTGGTATTTCCTGAGACCATTGAGACCATGGGTGAGG
>CAYQFW010000012.1:0-12530 GCA_964416955.1 uncultured Ruminococcus sp. | reverse complement strand
AAGGCTGCACTTCTCTGAAGAAGATCGTGGTGGATGAGGGTGTAACGACTCTGCCTTACTATGCTTTCCGCTACCTGAGCAAGCTGGAGGAAGTAGTTCTTCCTGAAAGCCTGACAGAGATCAAGGCCTATGCCTTTGCTGACTGCACAGGTTTGGAAAAGATCTGGATCGACCGGAATGTGACCAAAATGGGCAACGGCGCCTTCGCTGAATGCAGCGCCCTGACCATCCACGGCATTGAAGGCTCTTATGCCCAGGAATATGCCACCGCCAATGAGATTCCCTTCTCCACGGAGATCATGGTGTATCCCACCAGCAGCCTGACCGGCAGCGTTGTGGACGAGAGTGGTAAGGGTATTGCCAATGTGGTGGTGACCCTGTATGACCTGACCACGGAGGAGATCCAGCAGATCCTGTATACGGATGAAGCCGGCAACTGGAGCAGTAACGAGGTCTATATCGGCCATACATATTCCGTGACCTGCTTCCACGGAGATTATACGATCCCCGGCAGCGCCAAGCGGTATACCATCGGGGAAGAAGCCATGAACGCAGCCACCGTAACTGCCCAGGCGAAAACCGCGGTAGAGGAAACAGAGACAACTCTGTTTACTTATAAGGTACTCAACGGTACCTATTGCCAGCTCACCGGCTACACCGGTACGGACACCATTGTCCGGATCCCTGGGGAACTGGACGGCTATACGGTGCAAAGCATCGCCGCGTCTGCCTTCAAGAACAACAAGACCCTGACCACAGTGGTATTTCCTGAGACCATTGAGACCATGGGTGAGGGCGTGTTCAACGGCTGTATTTACCTGACGGATGTACGCCTGAACTACGGACTGACCAATATCAGCGCCAACGCCTTCCTGGGTTGTACCGGTTTGAAAGAGATCACCATCCCCAGTACCGTGACCGCCATCGGCGATAATGCCTTCCAGAACTGTACCGGCCTGACGGGTATCATTCTGCCTGAAGGCGTGAAGACCGTGGGCAGCTATGCCTTCAGCGGCTGTACCGCCCTGACAAGTGTGGAAACCGGAGCCACGGTAACCACCATCGGCGGATATGCCTTTGAGGGCTGTACCGCCCTGACAGAAGTGACCCTGGCAGAAGGCCTTTTGAAGATCCGTGCCTACGCCTTCCGCAACTGTACGGCACTGGAGGAAATCGACCTTCCCAACAGCGTGACCACCATCTCCGCAAGAGCCTTCCAAAACTGTACGAAGCTTGCAGAGGTAGGCTATCCCGCCGGCTGGGTCACTACACCCGACTACGGCGACAGCACTACATACAGCTCCTATGGCGGTGACAGCAGCAGATATGTAAGCCCCTTTGAAGGCTGTACGGCCCTGAAGAAGATCGTAATACCGGAAGGTACGGAAAAGATCCCCTGTTACGCCTTCCGTTACATGACAAGCCTGGAAGAAGTGGTACTTCCCGAGGGCCTGACCAAGATCGATAACCTGGCCTTTGACGGCTGCAGTGCTCTGCATACCATCGATCTTCAGGAAGGCCTGGAAACTATTGGCGAATTTGCATTCTGGAACTGTGACGCCCTGACGGAAGTGGAAATGCCTGAGAGCCTGCGCACCATCAGCTACCGGGCCTACGGAGAATGTAATGCCCTGACCACTGTGATCCTGAATGAAGGTCTGACTACCATTGAGAATGATGTATTCCGGAATTGTACCGCCCTTGCTGCAATTACGGTACCTTCCACAGTAAGTACCATCAATGTTTGTACCTTCTACGGCTGTACGGCGCTGGCAGAAGTAAACCTGCCGGAGGGTCTTACAAAGATCCGTTCCTATGCCTTTGAGAATTGTACGGCATTGGAAAGCATCGATATTCCCGACAGCGTGACCCATCTGTCCGCAAGAGCCTTCTATAACTGCACGAAGCTGACAGAAGTAGGCTATCCTGCCGGTTGGACCACCACCCCGGACTACGGTGACAGTACCACTTACAACACCTATGGCGGCGACAGCAGCAGATACAGAAGTCCTTTTGAAGGCTGTACCTCCCTGAAGAAGATCGTCATTGATGATGGCGTTACCGCCATTCCCTACTATGCCTTCCGGTATGTAACCAGCCTGGAAGAAGCAGTCCTTCCCGCAAGTCTTGTAAGTATCGGTCTGTTTGCCTTTGACGGCTGTACCGGACTGCATACCGTAGACCTGAATGAAGGTCTGGAGACCGTTGGCAGCTATGCGTTCTATAACTGTAAGTCCCTGAAGACAGTGAAGACACCGGAAAGCCTGAAGACCATAGAAACCTGCGCTTACCAGCTGTGCAGCGGCCTGACAAGTGTGACCTTGAACGAAGGGCTTACCACCATTGAGGAAAACGCCTTCCGGGAATGCACCGGCCTGAAGAGCATCGCGGTGCCTTCCACAGTCAGTACAATTTATACTGGTACATTCTACGGCTGTACCGGCATGACGGAAGTAACCCTGGCAGAGGGTCTTACGAAGATCCGTTCCTATGCCTTTGAAAACTGTACGGCGCTGAAGGGTATCGATATTCCCGACAGCGTGACCCATATGTCCGCAAGAGCCTTCTATAACTGTACGAAGCTGGCAGAGGTAGGATATCCTGCCGGCTGGACCACCACGCCTGACTACGGCGACAGCACCACTTACAACACCTATGGCGGTGACAGCGGCAGATACAGAAGCCCCTTCGAAGGCTGCACTTCTCTGAAGAAGATCGTGGTGGATGAGGGTGTAACGACTCTGCCGTACTATGCATTCCGTTACCTGACCGCTTTGGAAGAAGCGGTACTTCCCACAAGTCTGACCACCCTTGGCGTATTTGCCTTCGATGGCTGTACAGGCTTGAAGACTGTCAACCTGGTGGAAGGCATCACCGCCATTCCCGCATACTGCTTCTATAACTGCAAGAGCCTTAGTGAAGTGGTGCTTCCTTCTACAGTGACATCCGTTGGCAACCATGCCTACTATAATTGTATCGGTCTTCGCACCATCACAATGCGGGAAGGTCTGCAATCTATCGGCAGCTATGCGTTCTATGGATGTGACGGCGTGTTGAGCCTGGTTTTGAACGATGGCTTGCAGACTATCTCCGACCATGCTTTCTATAACTGCGAAAACCTGAAAGCCGTGGAGGTGCCCTCCAGCGTTGAAACCATGGGCAGCAATGTATTCGACGGTTGTCCCAAGCTGACGGTCTACTGCTACTCCGGCTCCAAGGCCCACATGGTCAGTGAGGCAGAAGGCTATACCATCTATCTGCTGGACGCCCACGATCACGAATACACCATCTCTGTGGAGACGGTGCCCACCTGTACCCGAGGCGGTTCTCAGGTCAAGACCTGTTCCATCTGTGGTTATTACTACGTGGATATTCTGGATGCACTGGGACATGCTTATGACGATACATCCCACACGGTCTTTCTGCCTACCTGCGTGGAGGATGGCTATACACTGCATCAGTGTACCCGCTGCGACTACAGCTATCAGGATACAGTTGTTCCCGCACAGGGTCACGCCTATGGCCAGTGGGAAATTGTAACCGAGGCCCAGTGTGTCGCCGATGGCAGCCAGAAGCGGGTATGTCAGGCATGTGAAACTGAGGAGACCCAAACGATTCCTGCTTTCGGTCACACCTATGAGGAAGTGACCTTGCCTTCTACCTGTACAGGTCAGGGCTGTGTAGTCCATACCTGTACGGTTTGCAACCATGCATACGCAGATACCTTTACCCCGGCGCTGAACCATGCTTTTGGCGAATGGGCAGTAAAACAGGAGCCTACGGTGCTGGAATGCGGCATTCGCGCCCGTGCCTGTACGGTTTGCGGCGAGGAAGAAACGGAAGAAATTGCCAGGATCACCATCGATATTGCAAACAATTCCCAGTACGGTTTTGCCAAGTTCACGGTTTTGGATGCGGTTACGCTGGAACCTGTTTCCGGTGCAAGCATCTTTATCACCACCGATAATGACGGTGAGGCAACGATCACCACCGACGAAAACGGCAAGGTCAGTCAGGTGCTGCCTGTGGGCAAGTGGCCTGTGGCAGTGTATGCCGACGGTTATCTGGTGCGTAATGTGCAAATTAGTGTAAAAGCCGGCGAACAGGATGTTCCCGTCATCGGCATCAGCGATAAACCTCTTGTGGATGCACAGATCACCACAAAAGAGATGACCTATGAGGAAATGATCGCGGCGGGCATTGATGTAAATCACGAGGACAACAAGCATTACTACAGATACGAAGTGAAGATCATTTTCCATGAGGAAATTGATTACATGAGCTTTGTAACTTACGGCGACGGTGAAGGCAACATCATCGCAACACGGCCTTCCATCGGAAGCGGCAGCTACACCAGAACGGAGAATCGGTACGCCCTATCCCATGAGAAAGACGCGGTGGCGGCAGAGCCGGTGAAGATCGTCTATTCCAGCGAATACGGCACCTATATCGCAGACCGGTCCAACTTTAAAAACGCGGTCTGGGATCCTGCCCTGGGCAGCACCATTGCCTTTGAAAATAACGACTATTACTTCGAAGGCTACGGCATCCCCTCCACGCTGACCATGACAAAGGACCGGGCGTTCCCCGAAACCGGCTGGACCTACAATGACAGCAGCAATATCCTGAGCATGTCCGTTGGCGCCAGAACCCATTATCTGAGCTACCGTGACGGCGAATTCTGCACGGTTTCCAACGCCGATGACGCGGTGGATATCCTGCTGTTTGAACGGATCTCTGCAGAAGGCTATCCCACGGAAGCAGAGTATGTCTATGTGCCTGCGGAAACCTTCCGGGAGGACGGAAAGTATCTGCTGGTTCAGGACGAAAGCAAAAATCTGGAACGCCGGGAGGCTCTTTCCCACGATGCGGATATCATCGACCATGAAACCGTTACCATTTATGAGGATGATACATACGGCAAGTACATCGTGGATGAACCCAAGTACGAAAACGCGGTATGGGCGCCCTTCCGTGCCGAAACCGTTGGTCTGAAGATCATCAACAATTACTACTACGCCCAGGTGGACGGCGGCTTCCTCCAGTCCTCGCCGGTGGCAAACGAACCCGGCTGGGTATTGGATGAAGGTTATCTGACCACCACCATCAACGATGCAACTTACTACCTGCGCTATGCAGGTGGCAATTACACTGTAACTACCAGCAAAAATCTGGCGGGCACCATCCGGGTCTTTGAAAAGACCACCGCAACGGATGTGATCTCCGGCTCCGGTGAAACGGTGACCAAGACCATTTACCGACTGGTGGAGACCCTGGAAACCGGTAAGGAATACATTATCTGCGGCTCCGGCAGATTGCCCAGCGGCGGCGGTAGTTCTGTCAGCGGCGGTGGCAGCGGTTCCGTCAGCGGTGGCGGCGGCGGTGGTATCAGCGGCGTTCTGTCCGACGGCACGACCTATACCGTCTATCCTGTTTCCGAGAAGTTCTACCTGATCATCTACGGTGAGGTCAGCTGGATCAAGGAAATGTTCGATGTGGAGATGCTGGTGATGAACAACTCCTCCACGGACACCATCGAAAACTGTGTGGCGGAACTGACCCTGCCGGAAGGCTTGTCCCTGGCAACTATGGTGGAGGGAGAGCAAAGCCTAATCCAGACCATAGACCATATCCCTGAAAACGGAAGCAAATCCCTGCACTGGTATGTCCGTGGCGACAAAGAAGGCACCTATGATATCATGGCCTCCCTGTCCGGTACCATGATGCCCTTCGAGGATGACTTCTATTACGAATATGTGGCAGATTCTCCCATCAAGGTTTACGCCGGCAGCGCCATGCGGATGACCTTCCATATTCCGGAAGCCGCTTATGCCGGTAAGGATTATACGGTGAAGATCGAGTTGGAGAATGTTTCCGATAAGGTGCTTTACGGTATTACCCACTCCATTACCGGCTGGGAACAGGGCAAGATCACCTACTACAGCGACGGCAGAGAAGAGAAGCTGGAATACGGCTCCGGTGGTTTTGTGGGAAGCGTGGGCACGGATGCCTTCTATCCCGGAGATAAGATCGTCATTGAAGCTAGCTTTAACATCCTGTTTGAGTCCACCATTCAGAAAAATCTGATGGATATCGTGGATCAGGCAGAAACGCTGTACAACGCCTATGAGGCTGTGAAGACCGCCTATGATATGCTGACCAGCATCACGGGATTCGTCAGTGGCGCAAGCAAGGCTTTGGACGGTATCGTCAGCGCGGGCAAGATCACAGATACAGATAAACTGAAGGCAACCAATGAATTGCTCAGCGCTTTGAAGACTCTTTACGGCAAGTTCCAGAAGGGCGACTCTGCGGCCATCAGTCTAGCCAATAATATCCAGTCCAGTGAAACTTATAAGACCCTCAAGTCCTGCGCCACAGAAGCGGACTGGGAGGCGTTCCTGCTGGCTGAGAAGGCGGAAAACATCCTGGAGCTGGTGGACAAGATCCAAAGCACCATCAGCGAGGAAGAAGCAAACCCCGCAGAATCCTACGATGCCTTTGACGCACTGCGTACCATGGTATCCACCATTCCCATCCGCTTTGTGGTGGACAGCGTCAAGATCAGTACCATGGAGCGCTCCACTACCACCATCCCTCACAAGGTGGTGATGACCCCCGTGGAGTCCTCCAAGATGGCGGTGGATAACTGGAGCAAGTACCTGTACAGCCTGATGATCACCACCATGGGCAAGATCGAATCTCCCTGGTACGCCCAGATGTTCGGCGCCCCGGATGATATTACAGGCTACGACGATGCAGTGGCATACGTCCAGCAGGTGGAGAATCAGATCGCGGCCTACAATGTACGCAAGGACAGCCAAACCCAGTTTGTGGCATGGATCGAGCGGGCTACGGAAAATGACCCAGGAATCACAACCGGTGATCTGAGCAAGCATTATAAGATCCATACGGACAATGAAACGGCGCAGATGGTGGATGGCAAGCTCCACTTCACCGGAAACGCCGTCCTGGAAGTCACTGCAATCTCCAATGAGGGCGGCATCCTCTGTGTGCAGGATGATACCGGAGATGTGAAGAAGTTCGCCATCACCGTGATCGAGGAGCATACCTGCCACAGCGATGAATGGCATGTGGAACTGACACCTTCCGACAAGCATGACGGCTACCGGGTCAAGTACTGTGACATCTGCGGTGACACCATCGCGGTGGATCTGTTTAAGATCTGCGATACCCATACCTTTGGAGAATGGGTCCGGAAACAGGAACCCTCCTGCGGCAAGGCAGGCATGGAGGTTCGTTCCTGTCAGTGCGGTTACTATGAAACCAGGATTGTTCCTGCTTTGGAGCATCAGTACCAGGGTGAGATCTGCATTCTGTGCGGTCAGTCCGTGAATGTAGTAGCTGCGGGCGATACCTTCACTGCTACCTTCCAGGCTGCGGAAAATACAGGCTTTACCGCATACACCGCTGCTATCGGTTATGATGCGTCGGTTATGAAGCTCATCAGCATTCAGGAGGGCAGCCTGACAGCAGGCGCAGGTTCCTTTACAGCAGATACTGCTACCGGTCAGGTGCAGTATACAGGTACAAACAACATCCTGGAAGATGGCGTCCTGTTTACGGCCACCTTTGAAGTGAATCTGGATGCCACTGTGGGTCAGACCCATATGATTTCCGCGGAACAGATCGGTGATACTGCCTTCAGGATCACTGGCACCAGTGTGACGGTTGTGCCCCATGAACATAGCTTCGGTCTGTGGACAGAGGTGAAGGCAGCCACCTGCACCGAAAAGGGCAGTCAGCGCAGAACCTGCGGCGAGTGTGACGCTTTCGAAACCCGGGATATCCCCATGAAGGAACACAGCTATAGTGCGGTAGTCACCGATCCTACCTGTACCGCGGCTGGCTTCACCACGCATACCTGTACAGTCTGCGGCGGCAGCTATCAGGATACCCCCACGGAAGCCCTGGGCCATACGGGCGGTACGGCTACCTGTAAGGATCAGGCAGTCTGCGAACGCTGCGAAACTCCCTACGGCGTTTTGGATCCCAACAACCATGTGGGCGGCACCCAAATTAAGAACACCAAGGCAGCTACCTGTACTGCCGACGGCTATACCGGCGATACCCACTGCCTGGGTTGTGACACAAAGCTCAGCGCCGGCGCGGTGATTCCCGCCCCCGGTCACAGCTTTGGTGACTGGAGAGAAGATACAGCACCCACTTGCACCAAAACCGGCCTTGACCGCAGAGATTGCGTCAACTGCGACCACTATGAGACCCGGGAAGTTCCGGAAAAGGGTCACAGCTACGATGCCGTGGTGACGGCGCCCACCTGTACCGAAAAGGGTTTCACTACCCATACCTGTACCGTCTGTAGTGACCGCTATGTGGATACTTATGTGGATGCTATGGGTCACAGCTATGTCAGTGTAGTGACGGAACCCACCTGTACCGCAGATGGCTTCACCACCCACACCTGCTCCGTTTGCGGTGATGTGGTGGTAGACAGTCCGGTGGCGGCACTGGGTCATACCGGCGGCACGGCTACCTGTAAGGATCCGGCAGTTTGTACCCGCTGCAATACCCCTTACGGCGAACCGGATGGGGCAAATCATACCGGACTGACCGAGATCAGAAACCAGGTAAGCAGCACCTGCACCCAGGACGGCTACAGCGGTGATATCCACTGTAAGGACTGCGGCGTTTTGCTGACCGAAGGCGAAACAATACCTGCCGGTCACACCTACGAAAGCGTTGTGGTGGATGCCACCTGCCTGGAAGCAGGCTATACCACCCATACCTGTACCATCTGCGGCGATCAGACTGTAGATACACCCGTGGATGCTTTGGGTCACAGCTATGTGCATACCCAGGTCGCCCCCAGCTACACCAAACCTGGTTGCGATGACTACACCTGTGCGCGCTGCGGCGATAACTATCAGGAGAACTTCACCCAGGCGCTAGGGCTGCCCACGCCTGTGGTGGAAGCGTACGCTGACGATGCAACCGGTGGCGGACTGCTCACCTGGGAGGATGACGGTGAGGCAGACAGCTACCAGATCTACCGCGCCACCAGCAAGAAGGGTACGTACCGGCTGGTTGCAACCGTCACCGACGGTTGTGAAGCAGTTGTAGAAGTCAGCGTAGGCAAGACATATTACTTCAAGGTAATGGCGGTCTGTCAGGCAGATCCCGCACTCAGCAGTGGCTACAGCAATATTGTTTCCGTAACCGGCAAGTGCGCCCAGCCGGATGTGACGGTGGAAGCCAGCGCTTCCAGCGGCAAGCCTTACCTCACCTGGGGCAAGGTCAGCAGCGCAAAGAAGTACTACATCTACCGCAGCGAGGAAGGCAAAGAAGAGATCTACCTGGGCAGCACCACCAAGACCTATTACACCGACAGCAAAGCAGTGGTGGGCACAGCTTATACCTACCGCGTCCGGGCCATCGGCTCCAGGAGCAAATATAACAGCGCCTACAGCGAAGCAGTTTCCTGTATGGGTGTCTGTGGGCAGCCTGTGGTGTCCGTCAGCATCAGCGGCGAGACCGGCAAGCCTGTCCTCAGCTGGAAAGTGGTCAGGGAAGCCGAAAGCTACCGGATCCTGCGCCGTTTGAGCGGCGAAGAGGAATTTTCCCCGCTGCTGGTTCTGGAGGAACTGACCTATACGGATACGGAAGCGCCTTTGGATACGGACATTCAGTACAAGGTCATTGCCCAGGGCGCAAGAGCAGAATTGGACAGCGCCGAGAGCGCAGTAGTAAAGGTCCATACCACCATTGCCCGTCCGGATGTGGAATTCGGCAATGACGATGCAACCGGCAAACCCATGCTCCGCTGGACTGCGGTGGATGGAGCTGTGGAGTATAGGGTCTACCGCTCCAGCTATTCCGGCAGATCCTTTAAGGAAATGGAAACCACCGTCGGTACGGAGTACATTGATTCCTCCGTTAAGGTTGGCAAGGGTTACTATTACAAAGTGGTGGCGGTGGGCAAGAACTGCGTCAGCGATGACAGCGACTGCAAAAAGCTGACTGCCAAGGTTGCCCAGCCTGTTGTGACGGCAGAAATCGTTGCATCCAGCGGTAAACCTTACCTCACCTGGGACAAGGTCGGCAGCGCCAGCAGGTATACCATCTACCGCAGGGCAGAAAACGGCGTGGAGATCTACCTGGGCAGCACCACCAAAAATTATTACACCGACAGCGATGCCATGGTTGGTGTCACCTACGCTTACCGTGTCCGGGCAATCGGTTCCAAGAGCAGCTATAGCGGCGCTTACAGTGAAGAGGTATTCTGCCAGGCAGTCTGCGCCCAGCCGACCTTAAGTGTCAGCATCAACGAGGAAACCGGCAAGCCGGTCCTCAGCTGGAAGCCTGTCACCGGCGCTGAAAGTTATCGGATCCTGCGGCGGCTGAGTGGGGAAGAGGAATTCGTCCAGCTGCTGGTTCTTGAGGAACGGATCTATGAAGATACAGCGGTGGCCGGCGGTATCGCAGCTGAGTACAAGGTTATCGCTCAGGGTGAAAGACCGGAGTTGGACAGCGTGGAAAGCGAGGCGCAGAAGGTTTACACCACCATTGCCCGCCCGGATGTGGAATTCGGCAATGACGAGGTAACCGGCAAGCCTGTGATCCGTTGGGAGAAGGTGGAAGGCGCGGTGACCTATACGGTCTTCCGCTCCAACTACGCCAACAAAAACTACACAGCTGAGATCACTACCACAGACCTGGAGTATGTGGATCCTTCCGTGAGCGTAGGCAAGAGCTATTACTACAAGGTCATCGCAACCGGCGAAAATTGCGCCAGCGCCTATAGCGTTTACGGCAAGCTTTATGGCAAGTGCGCCCAGCCCCAGGTAACTGCCCAGGCAGGCGCCAACGGCAAGCCGTACCTTACCTGGAATCAGGTAAGCGGTGCGAAGAAGTACTATGTGTACCGTGTGAATGAAAACGGCGGCCGTACTTCCCTTGGCAGCACCACCAGGACGTATTTCACCGACAGCAAGGCCGCAGTCGGAATCGTCTATACCTATCAGGTCAGAGCGGCTGCTTCCACAAGCAGTTGTGACAGTGCTTACAGCGCGCTGGTTTCCTGCCTGACCACCCTTGCACAGCCTGTGGTAAACCTGAGGGCGGAAACCGTAACAGGTAAACCCAGCCTGGAGTGGAATGCGGTCAGCGGAGCGGTATACTATGAGATCTACTGCTCCGAAAATGGCGGCGCATACAAAAAGCGCGCTACGCAGACGGAACTGACCTACACCGATGAAGCGGCTGTCATCGACAGCGAGTACAGCTACAAGGTCATTGCCGTTGCCCAGGATCCTGCCTGTAACGCAGAGAGCGCGGCGCGAAGCATTTACTGCGCCTGCCCGCAACCTGTGATCACCGGCGGACTGGACGGCAAGAAACCCATGGTGGAATGGGAGCCTGTGGAAGGCGCGGACATGTACTACGTCTACCGGGCCACCTCCAGTAACGGCAGCTACAAAAATGTAGCAACTGTTACGGATGGCGAAAGCTATACCGACAGTACGGCAAACAGAGGAAGAAATTACTACTACAAAGTCGTTGCGGTAAGCGAAAATACCCAAAGCGCCATGAGCGGCTATGTGAAGATCAGAAGCAAATAACCAATAAAAATCTCCCTGCCGGGTTTCCGGCAGGGAGATTTTGCATATAAAACGGTACAGTAAATTGATCAGTCCACCAGATCAAACTGGTTCAGCTGCTTATTCAGAACCTTCATGGCGCTTTCAGGGACATTGCCCATCATGCCCATCAAGGTCTCCAGGTTGAAGTTTTCCATCATGTCCCACATGGGCTGATCCGGGCCCAGCTTGCCGCCGCTCATCTTGGAGAACAGCTCCCAGGCACCCTCATTCTTGTAGATCTGACCGATGGTGGACTTGATACTCAGCTTGCCCTCGGGGAATTCCATGGGGCCGTCATCTTCCAGGTCCACACTGCCCATGGCGGTAAACCAGTTGGCGGCGCCTTCGTTGCCGTCGTCGGTCTGGGGCAGGGTATAGATCTCAGGCTCCACTTCCACCTTTTCGATGGTCATGGTGTCCTTGACGAAGCCTGCGTCTGCTACGAAAATGTTCAGACCTTCTGCCAAAGCGACTTCAAAGCGGCAGATGTGGTCTACAGCGGTCTGCTCGCCCACCAGCTGGCCGTTCAGATACAGCTTGACAGATTCCTGGTTGGTGTAAACCTTGATTTCACGGGTCTCACCGGCCCGCTGTGCGTAGCGCTTACCGCACAGATGGACCATGGGAACGGGATTCCAGTATGCCTTGTAGATGTAGTAGCTGTCCTTCTTGGTCAGCCGGTCCATGGTCACCAGGCCCTTGTTGTTGCGGCCGGCGACACCGCCCTCGTCACGGGCTGCGCAGCCGAAGTCGAACATATTCCAGACATGGCTGGACCAGATCCAGGGACGCTCGTCCAGCACCTTTGCCATGTGCTCATGGTACAGAGCCTGGTAGTCCTCACTATAGTCCTTGCACTTGGGGTCGGGACCATGGTAGGTGATGATGCCTTCGCAGCCGTACTCGGAA
>CAYQFW010000011.1:0-13913 GCA_964416955.1 uncultured Ruminococcus sp. | reverse complement strand
CTGACCTGCCGCACCATAAAGTGCATTAGCCTCAAGAAAGTTTACACTTGAAGAAGATTCAATCTCACCGCTCAAAGTTCTCTTGTAAAGAATGTTTGCACCGTTGTGACTGATTTTCTTAATCTGACCAACTTCACTGACTGCAGCAAATGTACCGCCGTTTGTAGCCGAAGTTGTGGTTACCATAAAACCGTTTGAATCAAATGCAAAGTCACTGAACGAATAAGGCAAAGTCTTAACCGAATAGTCTTTCTTTTCGTCTGTACCTGTAAGTCTGTCCCACAAATATGAAAGTGTATCTAAAGCCGAACTTTTAACAGTGTTAGGACCATAGAATCCCATAAATTCATACTCAGGTGTATAGGTTAAAGCACCGTAATAACAACCTAAAGACAAAATATATGTATATCCATGCTGGTCTTTAGCAATAGATGTGGGTTGGAAAAAGAAATCGTCAGGTAATAAATCTGATTCAGGAGTCTCGATAATCTTAATTACAACACCGTCGTCGCCTAAAATCAAAATGCGCGCGTTGTTGGTATCGGAAATATAGATAAGACCCTCGCTGTCAGAATAGACACCTTGCGCGCCCGAAAAATTCATCGGCTCGCCATCTTTGTCAACAACCTCAATTTCCTTGGCCTTTTTATAGTTTTTACTAATCTGAATAAGTCTGGAATTGTCGCCGCACAAAAGCAATATGCCGCTTTCTTCGGTATAATAAATATCTGTTATACCTTTAAAGCCTTCTTCCATACCGAAGGTTGCCGCATTTATTTCTGCAACAGCATTATACATTTCTTTTGAAAGGCGCTGTTCTTGTACACCGCCGGGAACGTCAACTTTAATATAGTTTTCAGCCTCGGCGGAAGCTGTAAAGGTTGCTCCGAATACAACAAATATAAGAACAATACTCGCTATGATTTTCTTTAACAATCTGTTTAACCTTCCTCTCATAGTTAGTTTATTCCTTAATACCGGAACTACCCATAGTTTCTAAAACGTTACTTTGTGTAACAAGGAATACCAAAATAGGTGGTAACATCAAGATAACTGTAATAGCCATCGAGCTACCCTGACGGGCAATACCGCCTGCAGCAACCGAGCTCATAACATAGGGTAAAGTTTTGAGTTCTTCACTGAAAATTGTACCGCCTGGAACTACTGACCACATTGATTGGAAAGCAAACAACAACACGGTCATAATAGCGGGCTTCATAATCGGCATAACTATCTTCCAATACATTCCGAAAACGCCCGCACCGTCGATACGCGCTGCTTCAAGGAGTGAATCGTTAACACTCGCATCCATAAACTGTTTCATAAGGAAGCAGTTAACGGTTGAAGCCAATGCGGGTAGTATATATACCCAATATGTATCAATAATACGCATTGTCGAGAAAATCAAGTATTGCGGTACACCGAGTGTAGCGCCGTTGTAAAGCATCATTGTAGTGATAAGTTTAAAACAAAACTTAGCACCCTTGATTTTCGATTTTGAAAAATTAAACGCCGCCATCGAACCAATAATAATCTGAGATACTACAGTTACAATTGTAATAAACAAGGTATTAAAGAAATATCTTGAAAGCGGAATTTCCAGGTTGCTTAACAAAGCGGGTAAAACCCTAAAGTTATCAAACGTAGGACGTGCCACCCAAAAACGTGGTGGGAAAATAAGCAATTCGTCCAACGGTTTTAATGATGTAATAATACAATAGAATAGCGGGAACACCGTAAACAAACCGAATAATATAAGTATTGTAAAATATCCGATATTTCCGGCAGTTGAACGGGTAAATTTTCTATACTGCGCACCCTTAGCCAATATTTACAACTCCTAACTTTTATATTTAAAACAACACACGCAAATTAGTGGTCACTCTTACCAACAAGATTGAGTAATGCGCCAATCAAGTAACGGAAGATGATAATAATCGCGAATAGGAATACTGATAATGCCGCAGCATAACCCATTTCATAACGTGTAGTACCAACGTCGCCTATGTACTGTACTAATGTGTCAAGTGAGTTGTTAACACTGGGGTAACCCGCAAGCGTTGTCTGCAAAGCGCCCATTGAGAACGCAGTCTGAATCTGCATAACAGCACTGAACAAAAGAATAGTCTTCATTGAAGGCATGGTAATATACCAAAGTTCGTGCCATCTGGTTCTGATACCGTCAATAGCGCCTGCTTCGTAAAGCTCGGTATTAACGTTCTGAAGACCTGCGATATTTGCAAGGAACGAAGTACCCATACTCATCCATAACTGGATTGCAACGATAAGAATAAAGTTATACGATGTATTTTGGAACCACTGTATAGGCTCTGTAATAAAGCCAAAGCTTATAAGGAAGTTATTTACGTAAGCGTAGCTGTCGCCCGAGAACATAACCTGGAAGATATAATATGCGTTACCTACGAGAGAAGGAACATAGAATATAAAGGTTAAAAGAACTCGGATTGCGCGCGGGAATTCGTTAATCATCCACGCCATCAAGAACGCTAATAAGTAACCACCTGGGCCTACCAAAATACCAAACTTCAAAGAGTTGGCAAGAACTTTAAAGAAAAGTTCATCACCGGTAAACATTCTAATATAATTTTCAAAACCGATAAAAATAGGTGTTGATACCATATCGTAATCAAAGAAGCTGAGTACCATTGACGAAACTATCGGTATAAGTGTGAACAAGATAAAAGCGAGCATAAACGGTGACATAAACAAATAAAAAGTAAATTCATCGCTTCTCAGTTTTTCTTTAATTAAGTTCGGGCTTTTTTTCAAAATTTTCGCCTCATTCCAAATTTAATAAATTATCCTCTGTTAGTGTATTGTTTCCACTTTCTTGCGATTTCGTTGTTAGCTTCGGTACCAAACTTCATCATCATATCTTTTGTGTTTTTACCGTTACTTACAACATTCCAGTAAGCCTGATAGATAGCACGCTGAACATAATAGCTTCCTGGGTATTCAGGAACTTCAGTAACCTGACTGCGAGCTTCAACCAATGATTCAAGTGCGCCGTCATCCCAAGTAAGACTTTCAAGCGCTTCTTTGTTAGAAACAGCCACACGGCCTGAAGGTCCTAAGATTGTTTCAACATCGTTAGAATATTGAAGCTGTGTATCTGTATCTGTCCACCACTTAAGGAATTCCCAAGCGGCTTCGGGATTCTTAGTCATTTTTAAAATCGAGCAAGCGGTACCCGTACCTGCGGAAATATGGGAAACAGTTCCGTCCTCCTGAACTGTACCTGGGATTGGAGCAAATCCCCACAAACCGTCAATTTCAGGAGCAGCAACCTTTAAGGTTGTGTAAAGAGTATATGCCGAAACACCAAGCGGTGTAGTACCTGTACGGAATCTGTTATAGAAGTCCATAGAAATCGGCACTTTAAGTTTTGTATAGTAGTTAGTCCACATTTCGAAAACTTCAGCAGCTTCAGAAGTTAACATATTTGTTGACTGACCGTCTTCTGCATATAAATCCAAACCGTTTTGTAACAATAATGAAGGATACAAACTGTCAAGTGAAGTACTTGCAGGCAAGCAAACATTCATATTGTTGCGCATAAGCAACTTACAAGCAAGGTCAAAGTCTTCCCAAGTTTCAGGAACTTCAATGCCGTATTCTGCAAGTATATCCTTACGATAGAATAATACATAGAAAGACTGTGTATCAGGTAAACCGTAAAGACCGCCCTTATACCAGTAAGGATTAGCGGCATTTGCGGCAAACCTGTCTAAAACTTCCTGATAATCATCAAATTCGGTTAAGTCATACAACACGCCGCGCATTGCAAGGTTAACAGGCTCGGTTCGTGTGTGCTGCAACACACAGTCGGGACCTTTACCCGAAAGCACCGCCTGAACAATAGAAGCGTTAACAAGTTTAATGTTAACCTTAATTCCTGTTTTCGGTGTAAACTTTCTTTCAATCAAAGCCTGTAAAACTTGAGCTTGGTCACGGCCCCAGTTAACCCAAATGGTAAGTGAGCCGTCTTCTTCATCATCGTCGCCTACACTAGTATCTTCTTTGTATTCATCAACGAATGACCAGAAGAAACGTTTCACAGAGAACGAAACCTTTGCAAAGAAGGAATTCTTTTCAAATGCTTCGGTATTGGGTGATGAAAGTGTTATTTTGTCAAGTTGCAACGGCATTGAACGTAAGTCCATAAGTACCGACGATACCGAGCAGTAATTGGTGTAATATGTATCTTTATATCTGTGCGCTTCATACTTGTTTTTAAGCATTTGGTTAACAGTTTGAAGCATATTCATAATAACCGAATAATTAGAACCCGATGTTTCACCTGTGATTTCAAGCAAAGTATCAGCAGAATCTTGCAAAAGATTTTTAATATTTGTCAAGCGTTCAAGCATATCGCTGATTTGCTTGAACAAATCATAGTCGCGGTAGATATCGACTGTTTCACCTGTGATTTTGGTTATATCTACATAAAGGTCGCCCATTTCCGCAACAGCCTGAGTAAGTTTGGTACGTACAACCGACATATCCGAAGCAGTGACTGTCATAGAAATTTCGTGTTTACCTTCTGAAAGATAAATGAGATAGGGTGTTTCTTCGCCGTTCTTTTCGTTACCGTCAGCATCGTATGAGAAAACTTCTGTCTGCCAGTTGTCACCGTATTTAAAGCCGATATTTTCAGCCTCAAGGAAAGGTGTTTCACCGTCGATTTTCAAAGTACGGTAACTCTTTGCACCGATAACTTCGTTTTGGCGGAAAGAAAAACCTAACTGATAATAACCTGCCTCAAGTTCGGGAGTTTCCCAAACAATTGTATCACCAACTGTTGCCCAGTTATTACCAACATAGTTAATGAGTCGTTTTTCAACGTCAACAGGAGTAACATCAAGAGAGCCCTGTTCCGAACTGCCAACAAGGAAATAGCTTGATTTAACAGTAGCATCTTCACCCTCTATTACAACTGTTTCACCCTTGTAATACTCACTGTCGTCTGCAGGAGCAACATATTTATCTGCTTGCGTAGTAGCAGCAAATTTGAAATACTGAACGGCAAATTTGCCCTTTTCGGGAATGATGGTTATTGTATGTTCGCCTTCGGTAAGATTTACCATAAACTTTTCTGTTGCTTCTAAAGCATCGTCATAAGCTTCATAGTAAAAATATTCATCATATAAAACCTGCTCGGGAACATATTCATTACCGTAAGCGTCGGCATTTATACCGTCGCTGTCACACCACATACGCGGGAAAGTTAAATCTTCCATATTGGAATAAAGGAACTTTCCATCTATTTTAAGGCCTATAGTAATATCGTCCATTGCTTTGTCTAAAGCCTTATATGACATACCGATAGAATATAAGCCGTCTTTTTCAACGTTAATATTAAATTCAATTGGTTCATCTTCAAGAACCGTGTCGTCTAAATCATAAATTACGTCTTTTGAAGAATATTCAGATTTTGAATATTTTGATAAGTACGACGAATATGAGTTTTTATCTGTAGAAGTTTCAACGACAACATCAGTATTAGTCTCTGTTGTGGAGTCAGTTTCTGCACTTGCCACAAAAAGACTTGAAGTAATGCAACTCATTGCTACTAATATTGCTATTAAACTGCGTATTGTTTTTCTTTTCAAAATCATCATATCCTTAATTAAAATAAATTTGAAAATGGTTTTTTAAAAATCCTTGGGATGTGGGAGAAAATGCTTTCGCATTTTCTCCCTTAAATTAAATTTTACAACAAATAACTAAATTATTTGTACCAGTAAACTGCCTTCACATCGGGTTCAATAAGCTTAATGATATCTATTGTATCTTTCTCGTTTGTAGCTCCGAGAGTACCACTACTGGTACTCTCATCATACCAATGGAAGTTAGCACACAAAGCATCAGTTGTTCTCATGCTTTGCTTAATGTAATAGGTATTACCCTTTCTTTCGAAAGCGTCATAAACAGCTTTATTTCCATTTCTGAACTTATAAAGCATACGGCCGGGGCAGTCAATAATATTATTATTGAACTGGAATACACCTATAATCTGATCGGCCTTTAAGTGACCGTAGTGAACACCGTCGATACCGCGGATACCACCGTCGTCTGCACGGGTACCCCAACCAAGTGAAGTAAAGCGGCAGATGTTGTTGTTCATCCAGTAGTTATAATACTTACATTCTGTACCGTCAGAACCGCTTTCCCAGATTTCGATGTCAGCGTTGTTAAATTCGAACAAGTTGTTAGAGTGTGAAATATCGTGATAATCACCGAACAATTTTTTACCTGTGTTACCCTGAGGTGACATGCCGTTATCAAAGGTCTGGTATACCCAGTTGTGATCCCAATAGAGATACTGACCGCCGCACCATGAACCAATACCGTTACCGCCGCGAACAGAACCCATTTGAGTACCGCCAGAGAAACCGACTTCGCAGTTGGTTACAGACCATCTGTTATTATTGTAGTGGGAATAAACACCGCCCATACCCATATATCTCATAGCGATGTTATCAATAACTACATCATCAACGCCTGTACCTAAGAAGAAGCCTGTATCAGTTTGTGAAATTTCAATTGAATCCCAAATATTTGAGGGGTTGCCCTTATCACAGTAAAGATATAAGGTTGCGGTTTCTTCGTCAAGGTAGAAGTCGGTATTCTTTTCCAAAGCGCGAAGAGTGAGCTTTAAATAACCAAACTCTTCACCTTCGTTAAAGAACATACCGCAAGGATATGCGTTCATATAACTGAGTTGCCAAACATTCTTCTTACTGGAAGGTTTCCAAACTTCTTTTGCAAAGTTTTTGGGAGAACCCAAGAACATTGGCTTTCTGCCTTCGCCGTAGGAACCGTATGTAACGCCTTCGGTAAGATTGATTCTGGTGCTTATACGATAAACAGAATTTCTTTCAAACAACACAAAGTCGCCGGCCTTAAGATCTAACGCATAAACACCGTCAATAGACAATAAAGCGGTTTCGGGCGAAAGGCCGTCATTTGCATTGCTGCCGCCTGGTGAAACATAATAAATCTTTGCGTCTTCCTGTGGAGTGTAATATTCAAGTGTATTCCCTGTGTTAAGAATTTCTTCGAGCAAAGCGTCTCTTTCTTCCTGAGCATAACCTTCATATTTGTAACAAAGGTTAGAAGGGTCTACAACAGGTGCCGTTTCTGTGGAGTCCGATCTCGGAGCGTCAGTATCAACCGAAGTATCAACCGTTATATCACCCTGCAAAGGATCTATTATATAACTTGAAGTTGAAGTTACTGTGCTGGTTGAAACAACAGAAGTGGTACCGTTTGTTGAAGAAGTGACTGTTGTATCTGTCGAAGCAGAAACCATTGTATCATCAGAAGAAGCGCTTGAACTATCGGCCGAATCAACCGAAGAAGTTTCACTTGAAGAACCACTTTCCGACGAAGATGTAGTTTTGTCTTTGCAACCCACAAACGAAAGCATTACCAATGCAAGCATCAAAGCGATTGCGCGCTTAACATTTTCGCCATTTAAAATTTCAGAAAGCTTCATCTTTTTCATTTTCGCTCTCCTTTTAGATTATTTTGACTTGAGTGTTTCAAGAATCTCGTTATACTCCTTAACAGCCTTATCTGTTACACCGTAGTTAGCGTTGATATAAGTGTTCATCTGAGCGCCTGTCTGAACTTCGATAGAACCTTCAACAGCACCTGACATACTTGAAGGATAACCGTAAGCGATTACCTTGTTAGACTGGTTCATACACCAGTTGTAAACTTCAAGGTTCTGTTTATTAACGAAGTAGGTAGAAAGTTCATAGTTAGCACCGTCGAGGAAGAATCTTAAGAAATAAGGAACTGCTTCAACGTTGGAAGCACCTTCAGGGATACCGTAAGCTTCAGCTTCGCCAAGACCCTGATAATATTTCTTCTGACCGTTAATTTCGGGCATTGGAACTGCCATTAAAGTGTTAGCATTCTTAAGGTTACCGAAGTATGAGTTCTTTCTTCTTAAGTGTACTGCAGAACCGATTGAGAAGAGAACTTTACCTTCGTTAAAGTTTGTTGCGCCGCCCATTGCGAACAATTTTTCCTTATTGTACAAATCACCGAGTTTCTGGTGAACTTCCAAGAAGTTGCTTTCCTTCATAGCGTTGTAGAATTTCTTGCCGTTGTAAGCAATAGCACCCTGCAAGCCGAAGCATGTAACATAGAGTGAGAAGTGACCTTCACCGTTTGAAGCGGTTGTGTTGCCTGAAAGTTCTTTGAACTCTCTACACATCTCGATGTATTTATCCCAATCCCATTTGCCTGCTTTCCAGAGCTTGTAAGGTTCTTCAAGATCGTACTTTTCAATAAGAGCCTGATTGTAGAAGAGCAAGTTTACACAACCGATGTGTGTATTCTGGAGAGATGTTGCATAAGTATTGTCACCAAAGGTGTACAAATCCATCAAATTCTGATCCCAAGCTTCATCAGAAAAATCATAGCCTGTAACCGAAAGAGGCTGTAAACTCTGCATAAATGTTATATTAGTGCCACGAAGTCTTGCAACGTCGGGAATGTTTTCACCTGAAGCAACCAAAGCAGGAAGCTTTGTGAAATAGTTTGCATATGTTATGGTTTGCCATTCAACTTTAATACCTGTTTGCTTTGTGAAGTTTTCAATAACTTCGGGAGCTCCTGTATATTCGGAAGCAGGGTTCCAGTTATACATTACAATTTTTGTACCGCGAAGTTTCTTGGGGATTGAAGACAAAACTTCTGTCCAGGTTTTACCGCCGATTTTGTTTTCTTCGGGAACTGTGGTAGTTACTGTTGTGGAACCTGTGGAAGATGTTGATGATGTTGCCGAAGATGTAGCCTGTGTGGAACTTGTTTGAGATGAAGTTGTTACGCTGCTCTCAGAAGAAGTCTGGCCATCTTCAGAAGAAGTTGTGCTTGTTGTTGATGATGTTTGCACTTCAAAAAAGCTGTCATCAACAGCAACTTGCTGTTCCGAAGCTTCTCCGCCAGCGCTTTCAGTACAGCCTGCTGCTGTGAAAAGCATGCAAAGAATCATTACCATTGCAAGAATGGATTTAATTGTTTTTTTCATAATTATCTTTCCTTTCATTATTATATTTAAAACCGCACTTACGCGGGGTTTTCATAAATTAACCAACAATACCGCTGGTTGCAATACTTGCAACAAACTTTCTTTGAATAAGCAGATAGAAAATTAAAATCGGTAATACAAACAGCAAGCAGCCCGCAAGAAGTATCGGAACTTCCATAAGTGAAGCCAAGGCGCCTTCGATATTAAGTTTAACAACTACCGTTGACGCGCCGAAACCGCTTATTGCTGCCGAGAATGTCGGCTCGTTCATATACATTTCTGCTAAGAATAAATCGTTCCAATGCCAAATTACTGAGAAAAGCAATACCGTTATCATCGCTGACCCCGAAGACGGAAGAACGATTGTCAGGAAGGTTTTCCACGGACCTGCGCCATCTATCCAAGCAGCTTCTTCAAGTTCTTTTGGAAGACCTTTGAAGAACTGTGTATATATATATATGTATAGGCCGCCCTTCAAACCAACACCCATAAGACCGGGCAGGTAGAAGACGAGAGGTGTGCCGATAAGGTTTGGTATCTCCCAGCCGAACAGTTTGTTAAACAACGTGCAAATCCCAAACGGGTCAAAGTTACTAAACTGAACGAACGACGGAATGATTATCATCATCGAAGGAACAAGAATGTTAAGAATCATAAGAGCGCTCAATATCGATTTGCCCTTAAGTTTAAATCTTGCCATACCATACGCCGCAACCGCGCAGGTTAAGAACTGTATCAGCGCAGTTACAATTTCATATATTAAAGTTCTCGGTAATGTTTCGCCGACATCAAAAACTATCCAGGCGTTTTTGAAATTTTCCCATGTGGGATTTTTGGGCACCCATTTTACTGTAACATCGTACGAGTCGGAAATACTCATAAAAGAATTTATCAGCATAAATATAAAAGGATATATAAGAACATAACTCAAAGAGAGAAAGAACACATATCTTAATATATTGGCAATTACACCCGGCGCATGCTTTTTTATCAAAACATTGCTTTTGCTAAAATCAACATTTTTAATATTCACAGCGCAACACCTCCTGTTTTTTGTTTTCGGTGAAATCACAAACTTTATATTTGTTATTCATTTTTACAGTCATTTTTCTGTTTTTTGCTATTGACCGCACATTAACACCGCCTATTTAATTGTATAATGCCATATTACCGCACGATATAATATCACATTATTATTTACTATAACATTATATACCATTCGACAAAATAATGCAATAACAAATTGTTGCAATTTCATTGAATTTTGTTGCGATTTTTATTTAAAAAGTTAAAATTATTTCAAACTTGGTTGTAATAATTATTCATTATTGAGCATAATAACGAAAGATAATTTACATTTTTTTACATTTTTTTGCGAAAAAAGCAAAAAAACTGTTATTTTTTGTCCTTCAACACAATATAATTATGCAAAATTGACATTAAATCGTTAAAAATGTATTATTTTGTAGATTTTAACCATAAATTCCGCAATTTATTAACAAACAGATAACTTTTACACAAAACCCTTGCGAAAAAAATACAGTTATGTTATCCTTAATTTAACATTTTAACGGAGTGCATTTGATGAAAAACTTAAATCTGCCGAATTATTACAGCCATTCGGTTTCTTTTAATCAAAACGAATTCTTAAACCTGCTTCAATTGGGGCGTGACGTTAGTTCACCCGGGTTTTCATATCCGCAATATCACAATATTTATGCAATTTATTTTGTAAATGCAGGTATGGGCACCGTAGAAACGCAAGGAAAAAAATATCATCTTTCTAAAAACGACGCCTTTTTGATAAAACCAAACGAACTTACCATTCAAACTGCAGATTCGCAAGAACCCTGGGAACTCTTCTTTTTTACCTTTAACGGTTCGTTGGCACCCGAAATCCTTAACCGAACCGTTTTTAAAAACGGCGCGGTTACGGTTTCGCTGAAGGACAACAATTTTCCTCAAACCATTCTTAAAGCTACCGATTTTCTTAACAACAATTCTCACAGCGAACTTGTCACTCTTGAATATCTTTTTAAATTCATTTCATATTTCGATATCTATAAAATTACTCCCGAACCCCAAAAAGAACAAAGCGAGCAAAAATATGTTGCCGAAATTAAAAAGTATATTCAGTCAAACTATTTAAAACCAATAAAAATCTCCTCAATTGCAGACAAACTTAATATCAACCGCTCCCACCTTTACCGAATTTTCAAAAAGGAAGTCGGTATGGGGGTTGAAGATTATATTATTAACATTCGAATAACCCATGCAAAGTATCTTTTAACTGACACACTGCTCAACGTTACCCAGATTTCAGGTCTTGTAGGCTATAAAAACTATACCACCTTTTTTAAAATGTTTAAAAACACAACAGGATTGACCCCCCTTGAATACAGAAAACAACAAAGCAATAAAAAATGACGCTTAAGCGTCATTTTTTATTGCAAAAATTTTATAAACTGTTCTTTATTCTCCTTAGCGGTTGTGGTCGGTCTGCCAAGGTCTTCCCGCGCACCGATAGAACACTTAACCTCAATAAACGTGAGTTCTTTTGTCGTTTTGGCAAAATCAAGCGCTTTTTCAAGTTCTTCAGGGTTTTCTGCGCACAGCACTTTTTTATATCCGCAACCTTGAGCGATTTTAACCATATCAAGTTTTTGAGAAACTGTGGGCATTCCGCCAACTGTTTCGTGCGAACCGTTATTTATAACAATGTGAACCAAATTTTTCGGGCTGTTTGCACCGATAACCGCCATAGCGCCCATATGCATTAACATTGCGCCGTCGCCGTCAATACACCATATTTTTTTATCCTTCTTTTGAAGTGCTATTTCAAGCGCGACAGAAGAACTGTGCCCCATAGAACCAACTGTTAAAAAATCATATTTGTGGCTTTGAGCGTTGTTTTCGCGAATTTCAAACAACTCACGCGAAGCTTTACCTGTGGTGGAAACAATTGTATCTTCACCGCTCGCGCCGACAATATGTTTAATTATGTCTTCGCGCGACATTGTGTAGTTATTACTGTATGTTGCCTTTTTTTCAAACTCCAACGCGCCTTTGCGAATGATAAATGCCACCTGCTTACCGTTATCTAAAAGCGGTTGCCATTTTTCTAATTGTTTTTGCACTTCGCTTTCGGTTGTATCCTTGCCGATAACAAAGATTTCCACGCCCATATCTTCCATAAGTTTCAAAGTAACTTCACCCTGAAAGATATGCTGCGGCTCGTCCTTAACTTCGGGTTCGCCGCGCCAACCGATAACAAAAACACAGGGTATCCCATAAACTTTATCATTCATAAGCGAAGCCAACGGGTTTATTATATTCCCCTGGCCGCTGTTTTGCAAATATACAACAGGTGTTTTGCCTGTTGCCAAATGATATCCTGCCGCCAAACCAACAGCGTTGCCCTCATTTGCGGCTATTATATGCTTTTCACCCACACCGTATTCGGTCATAAGCCAATCACAAAAAGGGCGCAAAAGCGAATCAGGAACACCTGTAAAAAATTCAAATTGCTTTAAAAAATCAGCTTTCAAATACTCCACCTCATTGCTGTGTTATAGACTCATACAATCTGTAAAGTGTATTATAATCCAATTCCACAGGATTATTCTTAAGTCTGCCTGTATTCACCGAAGAAGCCAATATTTCAAGTTGTTCTTTGGTGGCTTTGGGCGCGGCAATTTCAAGTTCGGCAAGTAATTTTTTAAAAATCACCACGCCGTCTTTTGCCTGATTACCGCCAAGACAAACCGCAATATCATTAAAGACATTCTGAAGATAATCTTTTCCGCGAGAATCGGTGCATTTATCAAGATTACTGTTCATAAACTCCCAGATATTCGGAAGACCTATACCCACAGCGTGACCGTGAGGAATACCGTAAAGGGTGGTCATTTTATAGCTCATAGCATGTGCCGAAGTTGTGGAGGTGATATTAATCGCTCTGCCTGCATAGTTTGAGCCAAGCATTATCTCTTCAGTAGCCTGCTTTTCACCTTCAAAAATATATCCTTTATAATTCTTGATTATTTTTTCAATCGCAATTTTGGCATATTCCTTGCTTTCTTTGTTGGAATTTACCGACCACCACGATTCTATTGCCTGACAAAGAGCATCAAGCAACGTGCACTTCTTTTGGTATTCAGGCAAAGAATAAAGCAAAGCGGCATCTAAAAAAGCGTATTGCGGAACTAAATATTCAGGTCCGATTGACTGCTTTTCGCCGTTATAATAAAAAACCGAAAAACGAGTTGACTCGCTGCCTGTACCTGCGGTTGTGGGAACCGCTATGAGCGGTATTTGAGTATCCTTTAATTCCTGCTTGAAATAAAGGCCGCCTTTTTCCATTTTTGAAAATACCTTAATACATTTTGCAACATCAATCGCGCTTCCTCCGCCTACTGCAACCAACACGTCACAGCCTTCGGCATTAAAAAGGTCAACACCCTTACAAATCTCATCATACTTTGGGTTTGCGGTAAATTCCGAAAACAAAACAAACGGAACATCTATACTTCCGAAATACTTCGTAAGAGAGTTTGTGTGAAACGGCATTTTACCCACAAGCATAAATTTTTTACAGCCGATTTCTTTTAAAATCTCACCTATTTTTAAATAACATTTTTCTCCGTTTATAATCTTTTGCATTGCTATTCCTCCGGTATTAAATTTATTATCTCCTTTATGCTCATACACATATCATCTGCCTCTTTGGCGCGATGATTTTCAAGTATTGTTTTAGCTACACTCTGCATCGCAGGAAATGAACTTCTTGTTAATTGATTTGCATATATGACAATATTCACACCGCGTTCTTTAAATTCCGCTTCTG
>CAYQFW010000010.1:0-14099 GCA_964416955.1 uncultured Ruminococcus sp. | reverse complement strand
GTTACCTAAATATACGTCGGTACCGTGGGAAAGACCCGAAATCTGCAAAAGGTCGGAGAAGTTTTTCGGTTTACAGTCAACAAGCATATCGCGTACAAACTTTGTACCAAATTCAGGTATACAGAATGTACCTGTTTTAGAGTCAATATCTTCGGAAGTTACGCCCAACGCTTCGGGCGAAGTAAAAAGGCTGTAAACCTTTTCGTCACTCATAGATACCTGACTTACAGGTATTCCCGAATACTCTTCAAGGTACTTATATGTAGTAGGTACAACGTGACCAAGTTCGTCAAGCTTTAATATTGTATCGTGTATAGAATGGAAGTCAAAGTGGGTTGTAACAACGCCCGATTCTGCCTTGTTAGCAGGATGCTGTATGGGGCAGAAATCGTAAATTGTATTAGTACGGGGCACTACAATCATACCCGCAGGGTGCTGACCTGTAGTGGTCTTGATTTTAGAATTTTCTACAAGTGCTGCCAAGCGGGAAAGTTCGGCTTGGCTTAAAGTAATTCCCTTTTTCTCGGCATAAGCCTTTGCAAAACCGAAAGCGGTTTTTTCGGCAACGGTAGAAATTGTACCCGCCTTAAACACATTTTCACTACCGAAAAGGGTTTCGGTATATTTTTGAACTTGCGTTTGGAATTCGTCAGAGAAGTTGAGGTCGATATCAGGCACCTTGTCGCCCTTGAACCCTAAGAACGTTTCAAAAGGAATGTCGTGACCATCGCGGTTTAGCGGAGTATTACAGTGCGGGCAGTTCTTTTCGGGCAAGTCAAAGCCTGAGCCCACTTCACCCTTTGTAAAGAACTCGCTGTACTGACAATTAGGGCATACATAATGAGGCGCTAAGGGGTTAACTTCAGAAATGCCTGCCATAGTAGCAACAAAGGAAGAACCAACCGAACCACGCGAGCCCACAAGATAGCCGTTTTCTTCGCTGTAAGCCACAAGCTTTTGCGCCGAGATATACATTATCGAGAAGCCGTTGCTGATGATTGAATTAAGCTCTTTATCAAGTCGCTTTGCCACAATTTCGGGCACTTCTTCGCCATACTTTTTGTGAGCATTATCCCAACAAATCTCACGAAGTAAATCGTCCGAGCCTTCAATAACAGGCGGATAATTGCCTTCGGGTACGGGGATAACATCGCCGCTTACCATATCGGCAATTTTTTGCGGGTTATCTATTACAAACTCTTTTGCACGCTCGCCGAAATAGGAAAAATCGTCAAGCATTTCCTGTGTGGTTTTAAAGTAAAGGGGGGCTTGATAGTCAAAATCTTCGGCTTCGTAGCCTTGCCCCGCCATCAAGATTTTACGTATGATATCGTCGCTCTTTTTAAGGAAATGAACGTCACCCGTAGCCACAACAGGCTTACCCAATTTATCCGCAATTTCAACAATTTTGCGGTTATAGTTTTTAAGCACTTCAGCGCTTGTTACGTGACGGAAACGGTTAGGAATCACGTTGCCCTTTTTGTCCTTTTTGTCGGGCAAGGTAGATTCTCTTACCATAAATTCGTTATTGCCAAGCGGCTGAATTTCAAGGTAATCATAATACTCGGCAATACGCAAAAGCTCTTCATCCGGTTTATTTTCCAATACCGCTTGGAAAAGTTCGCCTGCTTCACAAGCCGAGCCCACAATAAGCCCTTCGCGAAGTTCATTAAGTTTACTCTTTAAGGTTAAAGGTCTGCCCTTAAAATTGTTAATATGCGCGTCAGAAACCAACTTATAAAGGTTTTTAAGACCCACAAGGTCTTTAACCAAAATAATTTGGTGGTAACGCTTAATTTGTTTAGCGGTCATTTCATTTATATTAATATCGGTATCGTCTACAAAGTAGCCTTCCATACCGTAAATAAGTTTAAAATCTCCGCCCGATTTGCGAATTTTCTTAACCGCACCCGCGGCGGCAGGATAGGCTTGCACAACGCCGTGGTCGGTAATAGCAACCGCCTTATGTCCCCATTTATACGCCTGCTCAATAATGCTTTCAGCCGAGCAAACAGCATCCTTTTCGGACATATTGGTATGGCAGTGAAGCTCCACACGCTTTTCGCCGTCGTAATCGTCGGTCTCACTATAGCTTTGTAAAACAGCCATAGCGTTAGGCTTTAAAATAAAGTCTTTTTTATAGTTGTCAAACTCATAAAAACCGCGGATAAGTAAGAATGCGCCGTCCTTTACTTCAGCAACACTATCCATCCTTTTAGGGTCTACAAACATTGAGCAGTTTATAGAGTTTGTATAGTCCGAAAAAGAAAAGCTTAAAATATTACTTTCACCGCGTTTGGTGTTTATAGTTCGGATTTCTTTGCCGAAAACCTGTCCCCAACAGCAAACTTCGTTATCTTCGGGCGATACTGAAATCATAGATTTAATATCGCTCCAGTCGGCGCGTCTGCCGTAGAACTGCTTAGGATTATCAAGATAAACTATGCTGTTTTGCGGCTTGTCCGTACGTTTTTCGAAAGAGATTTTCTTTTCTTCGCCCTTTTTCGCAGGCTTTTTTTCGATGAATTTTGGTTCTTCTGCAGGCGGTAATTCCATTTCAACATCTTCAAGTTGACCCACAAATTCCAAATCACATTCCATACCAAAACGGTTTTCCACAACAATTTTAAAGTTTTTAACAAAACCGCTTTCAAGTATCTTCTCATAACCGCCATGCTTTAAAGTTATTACCAGTCTGCCGTCCGACAATTCGTAATCCGCGCCACCCAAATAACCGTTAACTGCAGGGTTTTTAATCTTAAGTTCTTCCGCAATATCGCAGCAAGCATCGGCAGAAAATTTTGTAAAAACAAAGTTTATATCACAATTATTTAATTTTAAAGCACCTTTTAATGCTACATTAAGTTTTATTTGATTTTCATTTGATATGTAATCTTCTGAAGTGATTTCTACACAAAGATTGCGGGTTTCTATGTCAAGGTTGCATTTAGTAAGCAATGCAGTTTGCAAATTTTCCGCTAACTTTCCGCTGACACATTCTGAAAATACATCTAAAAACCGTGGCGTACCCATTTAATTTTTACCCCATTACATCTTTTCTACTTCTTCTACCAAGCGGTCAAGTAATTCGTTCTCGTTCAACTTGCAAATAATTTCGCCTTTTTTAAAAAGAACGCCGCATCCTTTACCGCCTGCAATTCCAATATCTGCAGCCGTTGCTTCTCCAGGACCATTTACAACACAGCCCATAATTGCAACAGTTATATCCTTATCAACATTTTTAAGGCGCTCTTCCGCCTTTTTGGCAATACCAATTAAATCAATCTCTGTTCTGCCGCAAGTGGGACAAGATACAAACTTAATTCCGTCATTGCGAAGACCTATAGCTTTAAGCAATTTTTTGCCTGCCTCAACTTCTTTAACAGGGTCATCAGTAAGAGAAATCCTAATCGTGTTACCAATACCACGAAGCAAAAGGCCCCCTATTCCTGCGGCAGATTTTATAACACCCATACTTTCAGTTCCTGCCTCGGTAACACCCAAATGCAACGGATAACGGCACTTTTCGGCGGCTAATTCATAGGCTTTATACATTTTCAGCGTATCGGAAGATTTAAGCGACAAAACAATATCTGTAAAATCAAACTTTTCGAGTAGTGAAATATGATAAAGTCCGCTTTCAACCATTGCTTCAGGTGTAACCGAGCCGTATTTTGCAAGAATTTCCTTTTCAAGTGAGCCTGAATTTACACCAATTCTTATCGGCACCCCTGCATTTCGGCAAGCATCTGCTACAAGTTTTACCTTATCGTCAGAGCCAATGTTACCGGGGTTAATGCGCACCTTGTCAATCCCCATAGCCACGCTTTCAAGCGCTAAGCGATAGTCAAAATGAATATCTGCAACAAGCGGAATTTTTATAGCCTTTTTTAACGCTTCAACCGTTTTAAGCGATTCCTTATCGGGCACAGTAACACGAACAATATCACAGCCCGCTTCTTGTAACCTTAGCGCCTGTTTGACATTGCCTTCTATATCGTGCGCAGGAACACATAACATTGACTGCACCGTAACGGGCGCACCGCCACCTATATAAGTGTTACCCACCTTAACTTTTACTGTTTTATCGTTAGTAAACATAAACTTCTCCTAAATTAAAAAATCAGGCTTAAAACATCCTTTGCAACTATCAAAATCATAAACCCTATCAGCACCACAAAGCCTATTGTATGCACAATCGATTCGTACTTTTGCGGAACGGGTTTTCTAAAAATCATTTCATAAAGTATAAACACAAGTCTTCCGCCGTCGAGTGCAGGAATAGGTAACAAATTAAATATGCCTAAATTTATACTTATAAATGCCATTAAAGGTAATAAATTCTGAAGGCTTTGCTTTGCAGCATCAGCAATTACTACAGTAACCCCCACGGGTCCTGAAACTGCGCTAAGGCCATACTTGCCGCTTAAAAGGTCAATAAAACTCCGCCATATAACTACACAGTAAGAAACCGAAGTTTTGGCTGTATTTTCAATATAAGTTCCAAATGTTTTTTCTTGTCCGTAAACCTTGAAATCAACCGTTAAATAATCAATATTCTCATAAGTTTCGGTTGCAAAAGCAACATCTTTCAATTCGGTTTTTTCACCGCCGCGTTCAACCAATATATCAACCTTGCCGTCTTTGATATTTGTAAAAGCATAACTCAAATCATAGGTTGTAAAAATTTTTCTGCCGTCAACCTTTAAAATCTTGTCGTTTACCATAAGACCGCTTTGCTGACTCACGGCATTTTCATTAAACTCTGCAATAGTTGTGGTGGTAAATCTTTCTGTGGGGGCTAATATAATTGAAACGATTATAACCCCTAACAAAAGATTAAACACCGCACCCATTACAACAATTAAAAATCTGCGCCAAGCGGGTTTGTTGCAAAATGCTTTATCGTCGGTGCTGTCTTCGTCCTCACCCTCCATTGCGCAATAACCGCCTAAGGGAACAAGGTTAAAGGCATACTTAGTCTCGCCCCACTGCTTTGAAAAAAGGCGCGGACCAAAGCCAACTGCAAACTCATTAACCCTGACTCCCAAAAGTTTTGCAGCAATAAAATGACCGAATTCATGTATTATTATAAGAACCAAAAACAAAAGTATTGCCACAAGATATGGCCACACATTATTCCATAAGTTTAAAATTTTAATCACCAACTAAATATTTTTAAGGACACATTCGCGAGATAATCTATCTGTTTCTAATATATCTTCAAGTGTAAACTCTTTTTTATTATTAACCGAAACAAAAGCTTTTTCCAACAAATCTGCAATTTGCAAAAATTTCAATTTGCCTTCCAAAAACAGTTTAACCGCCTGTTCATTAGCGCCGTTAACAACCGTTGGCTTAAGTCCGCCTTCGGTTATAGCCTCTATACAAAGCGGCAAACAACGAAAAATATCGGTATCGGGTTTTTCGAATGTAAGCGTGCCAATATCCGCAAGACTCAAATGCTCAAAAGCGTAGTCACTGCGCTCAGGATAAGTCAGCGCGTACTGTATCGGCAAGCGCATATCGGGAGTGCCCAACTGCGCTATCACCGCGCCGTCAGAAAACTCTACACCCGAATGAACAATGCTTTGCCTATGAACCAAAACTTCTATTTGCGAAGCCGGAAGTCCGAAAAGATGCACCGCCTCAATAACCTCCAGCCCTTTGTTCATTAAAGTTGCCGAATCAATAGTGATTTTTGCACCCATAGACCAATTCGGGTGATTAAGAGCTTCTTTAACGGTCACATTTTCAAGTTCTTTTCTCGTCTTTTTATAGAACGGACCACCCGAAGCCGTTAGCAAAATCTTGCGAAGACTTTTCTCTGGTGAGCCTTGGAGTGACTGGAAAATCGCCGAATGTTCGCTGTCAACAGGTAAAATTTTAACACCCTTTTCGCGAGCCTTAGCGTTTACAATATCACCGCCCGTTACCAAGGTTTCCTTATTGGCAAGGGCAATATCCTTTCCGCTCTCAATAGCGGCAAGGGTAGGTCTTAGGCCCGCAATACCGACAATAGAATTAAGGGCAATATCTGCAGGATACTGTGCAATCTCGCACACACCCTCCATACCGCCTAAAACCTTGATATCGGTATCACCTAATTTAATTTTAAGTTCTTCCGCTCTCGTTTGGTCAAAAACGGCAACCACCTTTACGCCAAATTCGCGCGCTTGTTTTTCAAGCAACTCAATATTTCCGCCCGCCGCCAAAGCGTTAACCTTATATCCGTCACGACGGCAAACTTCAAGCGCCTGTGTACCGATTGAACCTGTAGAGCCTAAAATTACCAAACTTTTCATATCAAAATTTCCCACATTATACAAACAAACATTAAGGGTGCTATCATTATTATGCTGTCAAGTCTGTCCATAATTCCGCCGTGACCGGGAATTAAGTTGCCGTAGTCTTTAAGACCTACCGAACGCTTGATTGCCGAAGCAAAAAGGTCACCAATCATTCCCAAAATACAGAAAGGAATTGTAAGCAGTAACACCGCAATACTAAACTTTTGGAATAAAAGCGAAATTACAACTGTGAAAACAACACTTGAAACAATACCGCCTATCGCGCCCTCAACCGTCTTTTTAGGGCTGATTTCAGGGCAAAGCTTGTGTTTGCCAATAGTAACACCTGTAAAATACGCACCCATATCGCAAATGGAAGAAAAATTAAGCAAGAGTAATAAATAGTATATTCCGTTGTCGTTATTTATTATTACATTAAGGAAATAAAACGCTAATGCGAAAGGTATCGGCAAACCGTAAACCAAAGCTATTTTACCCAAGTCAAACTCATTATGCTTTACCAAAACCATTACTACTGCAAAAATGCAGTATAAAACTGTTGCGGTAACAACTCCCGGAAAGAACGCCCAGTCACCAAGCAACACTGTAAGAGCGGCATACACACAAGTACCTATTACAATGGCGGGTGTTTTTATCCCTGCAGCATTGTGGATAATTTCATACACCGCGCCTGCCGCCAATAAAGCCACCGCTATTGTTATTACTATCGGCGCCCACAAAAAGCCAACAGTAAGTACTGCAGCTACAATTAAAGCCATAACTATACCGGAAATTATACGGGTTTTCATATTATACTCCTCCAAATCTGCGGTTACGCTTGTTAAAGTCATCTATTGCCTTTTCAAGATGCCGAGGCGTGAAATCAGGCCATAACACATCTGAAAACCAATATTCCGCATATGCCGACTGCCAGATAAGATAATTAGAAAGGCGGTATTCGCCGCTCGGTCTTATTATAAAATCAGGGTCGGGCATACCGCCTGTATAAAGATTTTTGGAGATGGTATCTTCGGTGATATCTTCTGCACCTATACCGCTTTTTACAATTTCTTTAACCGCGGTTGTGATTTCGTCACGTCCGCCATAGTTAATAGCGATATTAAGGTTAAGCCCTGTAGCAATTTCGCTATCCTTTTCATTTTTTGCCATAAGAAGTTTAATATCTTCTGCCAAAGGCTCACGGTTACCCAAAAACTTTACACGGATATTCTCATCTTTAAAGTTTTCGGCATCCTTTAAATAATCGCGAAGTAGGTTCATAATACCTTCTACTTCCTGTTCGGGACGCTTCCAATTTTCAGTTGAAAAAGCATAAACCGTTAAATATTTAAGACCTATTTTGTTGCAGTAACGCGCAATAGTCTTAAAGGTTTTAGCACCTGCCACATGGCCCGCACTTCTCGGCAAACCCTGTTTTTTTGCCCATCTGCCGTTACCGTCCATAATAATGGCGATATGCTCAGGCAACGGTCTTGCAGTTTTTTGTTTTTTTAAAAACATAATCTCACTCCGCGTGTAAAAGCGGTCTCACAAAAGTGGGACCGCAAAAATTTAAATTTCCAAAATTTCTTTTTCTTTCAAGCCTGCCAAATCGTCAATTTCTTTGCAGTAGTTATCTGTGAGTTTTTGAATCTTCTTCTCTCCGTTTGTTTGATCATCTTCAGTAATTGCGCTTGATTTCTGAAGTGCCTTTAATTTTTCCAAAGCGTCGCGGCGAGTATTACGGATAGCCACTTTGCTTTCTTCGGCAGTCTTTTTAACATCTTTAACAATTTCTTTTCGGCGTTCTTCTGTAAGAGGCGGGAAAGAAAGACGAATAACTCTGCCGTCATTTTGAGGATTGATACCGATATCTGATACCAAAATTGCTTTTTCAATGTCTTTAAGAGTTGAAGCGTCCCAAGGCTGAATCATAAGAATTCGCGGTTCGGGAACAGAAACTGCCGCCATTTGTTGAATAGGTGTTGGCGCCCCGTAATAATCAACTGTGATTTTATCCAAAACCGAAACATTAGCTCTGCCTGCGCGAATGGATTTATATTCGCGGTCAAGCACTGCTACGGTTTTAGTCATTTTTTCTTCGGTTATTTTCAAAAGTTCATTCATAAAATTTTCCTCCTACTTAACTACTGTACCAATTGTTTCGCCAACCATTGCAGAAACAATGTTTTGCGGTTTATCAAGATTGAATACCAAAATTTCAATGCCGTTATCCATACAAAGAGAAGCTGCGGTACTGTCCATAACGTGAAGTCCTTTTTGCAAAACATCAAGGTGAGACAATACATCAAACTTCTTAGCGTCAGGGTTAACCTTCGGGTCACTGTCGTAAACACCGTCAACATTTGTAGCCTTAAAAATTACATCTGCACCGATTTCAGCAGCACGCAAAGCCGCCGCAGTATCGGTAGAGAAGAAGGGATTACCTGTTCCGCAACCAAAAACAACAACTCTTCCCTTTTCCAAATGTCTTACAGCCTTGTTTCTGATGTAAGGTTCTGCTATCTGTCGCATTTCTATAGCAGTTTGAACACGGGCAGTAACACCCAATTGTTCAAGCGCGTCAGCCAAAGCCAATGCATTTATAGAAGTTGCAAGCATTCCCATATGGTCAGCACGGGTTCTGTCCATTTTGCCGCTGCTTCTGCCGCGCCAAAAATTACCGCCGCCTACAACTATTGCAACCTCAACACCCATATCAACACATTCTTTAATGCTCTGGCAGACTTCCAAAACCTTATCAAAATCAATGCCTGAGCCTTTAGCACCTGCTAAAACTTCACCGCTAAGCTTTAATAATACTCTTTTATAAATGGGTTTCATAAAAAACACCTCTTTTATAGTCTTATATATATTCTACATTATAAGCCCTGCAAAGTCAATCTTAAAATATTGAAAATTGCTCTTGAAAAGTTGTGAAAATATGTTAGAATATAGTAGTAGATTATTTTTTAAGGAGAATTATTATGGCAAAAGAAGTAATGGTAGAAATTTCTGCCCGTCACGTACACGTTTCTCAAAAAGATTTGGAAATCCTTTTCGGTGAAGGCTATTGCTTAACACCCAAAAAGGATTTGTCACAGCCTGGTCAGTTCGCTTGCGAAGAAAAGGTTACTATCATCGGCGAAAAGGGACAGTTAAAGGCTTCTATTTTAGGTCCTGTACGTCCCGACACACAGGTTGAAATTTCTCTCACTGACGCTCGCTCTATCGGTGCTTTGGCTCCCATTCGTGAATCAGGCGATGTTGCAGGCAGCGGTAAATGCAAACTTGTAGGTCCTAAAGGCGAAGTTGAATTAGAGCAGGGTGTTATCGCTGCAAAACGTCATATCCACATGACTGTTGCCGACGGTGAAAAGTACGGCATTAAGGACAAGCAGATTGTTAACGTTAAGATTGAATCCGACGGCAGAAGCCTTATCTTCGGCGACGTTGTAGCTCGTGTTAGCGATTCTTACGCTTTGGCTATGCACATTGACACCGATGAAGCAAATGCTGCAAAGGTAGGTCCCGGATGCATCGGTGAAATTCTTGACTAATTTAGGTCTTTATTTACATATTCCGTTTTGCAAACGCAAATGCGCTTACTGTGATTTTTATTCGGCAGTTTTCACCGAAGAACTTACTGAAAAATATGTAGAAGTGCTAAAAAGAGAAATAAAACAGTGGGGCGGCAAAATCAGTCGCCCCATTGATACTGTTTACTTAGGCGGCGGCACACCCTCGCTTTTAAACAGCCGCTTGCCTGACCTTTTAGGAACGGTGAAACAAAACTTTGATGTAATAAACAACGCTGAAATCACACTCGAAATCAACCCACAAAATAACATTGAAACCATTTTAAAAAACGCAAAGAAAGCGGGTGTTAACCGCCTTTCAATAGGTGTTCAAAGCGGAGACGATAAAAGACTTTCGGCACTTGGCAGAACCCACTCTGTAACCGACGCCGAAAACGCAGTAAAGGTTGCGAGAAAGCTCGGTTTCTCCAACATTTCGCTCGATTTAATGATAGGTCTTCCCCATTCAAGCCTTGATACTCTGAAAAAAGACCTCGAATTTTTGACATCATTAAATCCCGAGCACATTTCGGCTTATATTTTAAAAATCGAGCCTAACACCGCCTTTGCAAATAAAGAAAACTCTCTTTGCTTACCCGACGAAGACGGCATTTGCGACCAATATTTATTTATGTGCGAATACCTAAAAAAAGCAGGTTTCGGGCATTACGAAATTTCTAATTTTGCAAAAAAAGGTTTTGAGAGTCGACACAATTTAAAATATTGGAACTGCGAAGAATATTTAGGAATAGGTCCGTCGGCGCATTCTTTCCTTGACGGAAAACGGTTTTTCTACCCACGCGATTTAAAAGCGTTTATAAACGGAAATGCACCGTTGCCCGATGGCTACGGCGGAAGTGAAGCCGAAAAACTGATGCTCGCTCTCAGGCTTAAAAGCGGTGTTTGTGCCGAAATTTTGCCAAAAAATAAAATTAAATTGTTTACCGATAACGGCTTTGCCGAAGTAAACGGCGGCAAATTTTCTTTAACCGATAAAGGTATGCTTGTTTCAAACCAAATTATAACGGAACTTTTGGAGAAATGATATGAAAACACTTAAAATCCACCTTATCCGCCATGGCGCTACCGACGCCAATTACAAAGGTCAGTATATCGGCTGTAAAACCGATTTGCCCCTATCCCCCGAAGGACTTAACGAACTGCGGCTTATGAAAAACGATATAGAATATCCCGAAATCGAGCGCCTTTATTCAAGTCCGCTTCTTCGCGCCAAACAGTCGGGCGCGGTGCTTTATCCCGATGTGCCGATGTTTTTGGTGGAAAACTTTAAAGAATATGACTTTGGCGAATTCGAAGGCAAAACCGCACAGGAGCTTGACCTTAACCCCGATTTTAAGGCTTGGGCGGCAGGAAAACTCTCAGCCCCAAAAAGCGGCGAAGACAATACCGATTTTATCAAACGCCTTTGTGTCGGTCTTAACGAAATCATTATAGATATGCTTAATAACGATATCGAAAACGCGGGTGTTATAATGCACGGCGGCGCTATTATGATGCTCTTGTCTGCTTGTGCCGTACCGCAAAGACGCTCGGTTGAATGGAACTGTGACGCGGGACAGGGTTATTCCCTTTTAGTAACCCCATCACTCTACCACAAAAGCGGTATTGTGGAAGTTTTCGGTGTAATATAAAGTAAAAATCAACCAAAAACCCGACTTTGCATCCATGCGCCGTCGGGTTTTAACCTTATTAAAATATTGACTTTTTTCGCTATGTAGTGTAATATATTTAAGCAATAATTTTAAATATGCCCCCTTAGTTAAATGGATATAATAAGATCCTCCTAAGATTTAGTTGTGCGTTCGATTCGCGCAGGGGGCGCCAAAAGCGGCGGGTTGACACTCGCCTAAAAGAAGAAAGAATAGAGAATAAATAACAAATAATAAAAATTGTGTTCCGCAATGCGAAGCATTATATATCCGTTCGCCTTGGCGAACACCGATTTTATTCTTTATTCTTTTTTATTTATTCTTTAAAAAACCGACTGAAATTTCAGTCGGTTTTTTGTCAGTCTTTTCTTGTCAAAATCTTTTCTCCATCAAAAAGCAATACTCCACGGGCACCGCCAAAGCGGTCATTTTCTTGCATATATTTCTTTATACCGCGTTGCATACGTGTATTTTCGGGCAACTCGTCGATAACGCAGTCATCAATCCCCACATTAAACACCCGCCAGCAGTTATCAAACTTTTCATTTTTATATTCTTCATAAAACTCGAAATTTAGCGAAAAATTATATGTATTGGGACTACATTCCTTAAAAATCGGCAAAAACGGCGGGAAGAAAAGCCACGAAAAACATTCGCAAAACAGCACACCGTCATAAATACGGTCAGGGAAAAATTTGTAAGCCATTTTAAGCGACTCAACAACATCTTCTTGTAAAAGCGGTCCGCTCGATGGGATATGAATCGCCAACGCTTTATCGCCTGTCCGGAACTTAAAACCGCCTACTTCAATCGGTCCCTCGCGGTGCTCCCAAAGGTCATACTGAAGTCGACCAAGCCCAAAACGTCTTGCCTCCAAAAAGCCCTTGAACCACTCAGGCACGAAAATACCATAAACCCCGTGGAAAGTCTTACACTCGATTGTCTTGTATGTAATATCGCACATTGTGTTGTAAAAAACATCTTCACTAATGCCTTTTTCCATAAACTTTTCGTAAGAATAACCTGTGCACTCTAAAATAAAAATCATATTAGAGGTAACGCCCTCTACACCGCTTTTTTCACAGGCTTCAGCGCAGGCCTCGTTAAAATCTTTGCCGTCACACATATATTCACGAGCCAAGCGGTCGCATTCGTCCCCCATAATAGCGCGATATTTATTATAAGTTTCTACCATTTCATCGGTAAAACCGATTTTTTGGAACAAATCTTTCGCTAACACAAAAATACCCCCGTGATTTCAATTACGGGGGTATTATAACACATTTTTTATAATAATTAAAGGGTTTTATTCAAATTTGGGGTCAAAATTCTTAGAGTGGAAACAAACCCAACTGTTACCCTGGTTAACTTCCAAAGGTGTTCCGTCTTCTAAAGTAAACTTAAGTGAACTTGAAGAAGAACCTTTTTCCCATTTTATTGGTGTATATGTGCCGTTTACACAGTAATAACCGCTGCCTGATGACAAATCAACCTTTTTATGTTTGCCATCGGGATAGTAACTAATAGAAGTTTCGAGAACAAAAATGTTCTTAAAGTATTCGCTTTCACCCGAATAATAATCCTTACGCTCGGTATCTTTAAAATATCTTATATATTTTCCGCTTTCGGCATCAAATTTGAAAACCGAAGTATAAGCGCTTGAGAACTTAACTGTAACTGTGTTTGCAATGCTATCTGCAAAAGAAACTGCAGTATCCTTATCGGCAAACTTTTGCCAATTCTCCACGTTTTCAAGTTTTGTACTATATTCTTTCTTCTCGAACCATTTCCAAATTCTATTACCATAGCCGTAAAGTGTGTGTTCTGTTGCAAGACCGTTCTTTGCTCTTTCGCCCGCATTATTTGTGCTTATAGCAAAGGTTTGTGTGTCATTTAAATGCGGTTTTGCATAGGTTTTGTCCTGACCGTGATGAACATAAATTGCACTGTGTCCCATAGCCAAATCAATGTATGCATAACGTGCCGAACGGATTGTGCCAATCTTTTCAACCTTGGATATATCTTTATAAACCGCCATGAGACGAGTAATGCCGCCTTCAACTTCGGTTTCATATACAATATCAGCTTCCGTAAGACCTGTCTGAACAGGCTGTGCTACCGAAATGTTATTAACCATAACTGCAACAGGACGTCTATTATACACTTCTTTATCGGTGATATTTTCTTCACCTGTTAAATTATTTGTGTAATATGTCACCTTTTGTTCAGATGTGCCTGCTACAGCAGAAGTATCCGAACTTGTGCTGTCGCTCTTACAACCCACCAGACAAAACATTGCCACACAAATAACTATTGCTAATATTTTCCTATACATAGTATTTTCCTCCCGAAAACATTGTTTTAACTACTATATATACTATACTACATTTTACAACACTTTTCAACAAAAATATAAAAACCCTGCAAAATATTTTACAGGGTTTTAAATTCATTCTTCTTCCCACTCTACAGGAAGTTCTTCAACACCTATACGTTCAATGCGCAAGCCGTCAGTTTTAAGTACAGTAATTTCAAGATTTTCCCACCTGAAACTATCGCCC
>CAYQFW010000009.1:0-14100 GCA_964416955.1 uncultured Ruminococcus sp. | reverse complement strand
AAAGGTAAGAGTTGATGACAAAACGATTTATGGAGGGATATTTATGAGTAAAAATGTACACGTTTTAGACCATCCGCTGATTCAACACAAGCTGACCATTATGCGCGACAAGCACACCGGCACCAAGCAATTTCGCGAACTGGTAAGCGAAGTTGCCATGCTGATGTGCTACGAAGCCACCCGCGACCTGCCTTTGGAGGAGGTTGAGGTGGAGACCCCAATTTGTGTTGCCAAGACCAAGGCCATTGCCGGCCGCAAGTTGGCCTTCGTGCCCATTCTGCGCGCAGGCCTGGGTATGGTAGACGGGGTGCTCAATCTGCTGCCCTCGGCCAAAGTGGGCCACATTGGTATGTACCGCGACCCGGTTACCGCCACCCCGGTAGACTACTACTGCAAACTGCCGGAGGACCTGCCTGAGAGAGACGTTATCGTGTTAGACCCGATGCTGGCCACCGGCGGCTCGGCCATTGACGCGGTAGATAAGATCAAAAAATTCGGCCCCCGCAGCATCAAATTTATGTGCATCCTAGCCGCGCCCGAAGGCATTAAAGCCTTTACCGAAAAGCACCCCGACGTGGAGGTGTTCTGCGCCGCGCAAGACGAGTGCCTGAACGACCACGCCTACATCGTTCCCGGTCTGGGCGATGCCGGCGACCGCATTTTTGGTACGAAGTAGACTTCGGTAAAAGTCAGTTTTCTTAAAAAAAGCAGAAACGCTATCAAGTGATTGCGTTTCTGCTTTTTGTTTACTTATTGCCTTTGGCTCTGTTGTGTGTCTTGCAGAGCATTTGACAATTGTTTATATCGGTAGCACCGCCCTTGCTCCACGCGGTTACGTGGTCGGCATCCATTTCGGTTATTTTCCAAACACGGTTTTTGTTGTTATCGCTACCCATAGCACACAGAGGGCAGTTTGAAATATTTTTAGCCTTTGCCTTGTTGGTCTGTCGGGTGTAAACCGTCTTTTTGGTCGGCTCGTCAAACATGCGGATATTTAAGAGCTTGTTGTCGGTGCAACCACCGAGGATATATTCATAAACGCCCTTTTTGTCCTTAACGTAAAAGTCGGCGTATAGTTCGCGCAGTTTCCGTGATACCTCGTCGGGCGCATAGGCGTTATGGTGGTAACGCTCGTAAAATTCACCCCAAGGTAACCCTTTCATTTCGCTTTCAAGGTCGATAAACACGCTTGAAACCCAGTCAATAACGCTTGTAAAATACGCCTTGAGCTCGGTGATGTTATCGTCGTAACGGTGTCGGCTCATATAGTCGTCAATGTTGCCCTTGCTTACCCATTCAAGCGCAGTCCTCAAATAGTCCTGACGGATAACGTTACCCGAAACATAGGCGCTCCACTTTTGAATGTTGGCGTTTTGGCTGTTTGAAAATTCCTCTTTTGCCTTTGTTACAAAAGGTCCTGAGTGGATCGCATTTGATAGCTCTTGCTCGTTAAGAGGCACACCTGCGATATTTATAGTCTTAAACCATTCTTTGATTTCGCTTTCCGTTCCCTCGCAAATATAGATTGTTAAGGGCGTTTGCATAATCTTATCCTGTAGGTCGGTTGGCAAACCCACAAAATATCGAGGTATGCCGTTGCTGTCCTTAATCGCAAATTTGCCCGTTACGTAACGCCCAAAGCTCGTTATACGCTGTTGACCGTCTAGCACCTCGTATTTATCCTCAGCGACCTTTGTAAAATAAATCAGTCCTAAAGGATAACCTTTCAGGATTGAGTCAATAACTGCAACATCGCGTTTGCCGTCGGCGTAAATGTAATTTCGCTGATATTCGGGCTGTATTGTTAGCTTTCCCGAAAGACCGAAAAGACCTTTCCCCTCATACTCATTATATACAAAACCTTTGCAAATATCGGCGACTGTTATTTCTGTTTTCAACGTAGTAATCATTTTTAAAACCTCTTTTTAATCAAAATTCTCGCATAAGGAACAGTGACTATGCCATCTATCATCATATAAAGGTCGCCATCCACCGCGCCTCGTTTTTGAACTTCTTTTCTAAATTGTTTGTGTTCGGGTTTGTAAGGTTTAACACCTACTTCAATACCCGAATTTGAAATACCGAGACCAATAATTTCAAACTGTTCAGGACAGTGCTTTGATAAAAATGTGATTGGAACACCCATTACACCGTCATAGTCTGATGGAATTGCATCAGAGTATGGAATGTCAATAGCATTATAATTTTCATACTTTTTATATTCTTGATTTCTTATCTCTTTGTGTTTGCTGAATTTTATATTATCAGCCATTGTCATTAGCCGTAATGGTTGGTGCCGTCTGCCGTGTTCAATATTTGTAAACCAACCTGTTCCTGCAACAGAAATATATTTTTTCCCATCCTCGCCGTATTCGGTTTCGGTGCCTGTCATTGGATAGTTGTCAGGTACGCCAAAGGTCATATTTTTACCATTAACACGTTGATTAAATCGATTGCCAATCCACACTCTATTTTCTTTTATCAACTTAAAAATTTCTTTATAGGTAATTGCATTTTGATTGCCGATAATCAAAAATTTCTTATCTGCCTCAACAATCCAAGCAACAAATTCACGGAACAAAGAAAATGGCGGATTTGTGATTATAATGTCAGCTTCATCACGCAGTTGCTTAACCTCGTCGCTTCTAAAATCGCCGTCGCCCTCCAAATACTGCCATTCAAGGTCATCAATATCTATAACGCCCGATTTGTTGCTATCCCTTGTCAGCATAAAAATCTTGCCATGTGTGGTGGTCTTACTCTTGTCAAATTGCAGTGCTCCTTCCTCAAATAAAGAAAGCTGATACGTACCTTTGAAGCTTTTACTTTCGTGAGCAAAACTTGTACTGATAAGCTTTTTTAGTCCAAAATTTTCAAAATTTTGTGCAAAAAATCTTGTGAAATTTGACCATTCAGGATCATCGCAGGGCAAAAGCACAGTTTTACCCCTGAACACGTCGGGGTTATATTCAAGATAAGCGTTGACCTCGCGCTGTATATCTTCATATTGAGTATAAAATTCGTCATTTTTGCTCTTGTTGGCCTGTCTTAATGTATCGTTATGCTTCGCCATATAATTTTCACCTGCAAAATAAAAAAATGCGACAACCGAAGTCATCGCACCGAAAAAGTACAAATCCTTCAATTGTCGCCAAACAAAATTTAAAGTAAATGCAGGCAAAAGCCACACAAAACACTTTTTAAGAATTTGTACTTTTTACTAAATTCACAAAAGTATTTTGCATAGCAAAAATAAAGATATACACTTCCTATAAAGGAAATGTTTACCTACATTTACTTATTAAATTTTGTTTGGCATATTTTTATTTTATCACGAACATTTAAAATTATCAATACTTAAAAACATAACATTATTTGCGGTTTGTATATAACTTTTACGGACAGTCGAGGACGCCTGTCCCTACAATGTTTTTATAAAAATTATGTAATGAGTCAGGTTCTATCTTTTCAATAGCTTTCGAATATGTTTTCGCGAACCAATTACTCTAACTATCACAACCGCCAAAAACAAAAAGTTCTTCTTTTAGAAAGAAGAACTTTTTGTACCATATTCAATTTAATTAACATTCCACACAATAATAATGAAGTATTTTTCTTATGAAAAATACTTCATACCAAAATCTCATAAGAAATTTATTTCATTACGCAATAAAATTGCGCTTGCTATCCCTTAACCGCACCTGCGGCGACGCCCTTTATTATATATTTTTGGCAAAACAGATAGAACACCACAACCGGAATAATCGAAAGTACAAGCATTGCCATCATAGCACCCATATCAACCGAGCCGTAGCCACCCTTCAGATACTGAATAGCGATAGGAATTGTTTTATAATCGTTGCCTATTACAAGATAGGGCAAAAGGTAGTCATTCCAAATCCACATCGCGTTAAGAATGGCAACCGTAATTGTAGTAGGCTTTAAAATTGGAAAAACTATTTTAAAGAAAGTTCCAAGCGGTGAACAACCGTCTATCGTAGCAGCTTCCTCAATTCCCAAAGGCACCGATTTTACAAACCCGGTAAACATAAAAGTTGCAAGCCCTGCGCCAAAACCAAGGTATATAAGAATTATCCCCAACGGATTATCAAGTCCTAAAACATTTGCCGTTTTAGACATTGTAAACATTACCATTTGAAAAGGTACTATCATAGAAAATACCAGCGCAAAATAAAGTATATTAGTAAAAACCGATTTCACCCTTACAATATACCACGCGGTCATAGAAGTGAACAGCACAATTGCCGCAACAGAAAAAACGGTGATAAAAAGCGACCAACCAAACGCTTCTAAAAATGAAGTTGTGCGAAGCCCTTCAATATAGTTTGAAAAACCTGTAAAATTTTCAGCGGTAGGCAATAAAAACGGCTCTGTGGCGATAGAAAACTTTAATTTGAATGAATTTATAACCACAATTAAAACAGGCGCTATAAACACCAAAGCCAACACAAAAAGAATTATAAAAATCAAGGTATCACGAATTTTTGCCGCCACTAACTTTCAACCTCTTTTCTTCGTGTTAACATCAGTTGTGTTAAAGAAATTACCGCTAAAGTTAAGAAAAAGATAACCGATTTCGCCTGTCCGATACCCTCAAAACCTATTCTGCCATAAAAAGTTTCATAAATATCCAAAGCGACCATTCGGGTTCTGCCACCCGGCGCTCCCGCGGTTAAGGCTAAATTTTGATCAAAAAGTTTAAAAGAATTGGTAATTGTCAAGAACAAACAAATAGTAACCGAGGGCATACACGAAGGTATTGTAATTTTAAAAAGCGTTGTAAACCAACCTGCACCGTCAACCTTTGATGCCTCAATAATATCAGTTGAAATATTGCTTAACCCTGCAATATATATAATCATCATATAACCAATCATTTGCCAGTTCATAAGAATAACAAGTCCCCAAAACCCAAAAGTTGCATTGCTCGTTATTGAATAATCAAACTTATAAAGCACACCGTTAATTATCAGTTGCCAAATATAACCAAGCACAATTCCTCCGATAAGATTAGGCATAAAAAACACGGTTCTGAAAAGTTTGGTACCAAAAATATCGCGCGTGAGCAAAAGCGCCAACAAGAAAGACCAAAAGTTTATCGTTATCACCGAAGTGAAAGCAAACTTAACCGTAAACCATAAGGAATTCAAAAAAGTATCATCTTCTGTAAAAATTCTTATATAATTTGAAAGTCCCACAAACTCGGCATCGGTTACTGTTCTGAATTCGGTAAACGAAAGAAAAAATCCCAAAAGAAAAGGTATTACAAATGCTATTGCGAATGCTATTAAAGTTGGTAAAACAAATATTGGAAAATACCGTTTTAGCGATTTCATTTTACTTTCTTTCACTCTTCCATTTATCTGTAATCACCTTTTTAACCTCATCCCAGGTTTTACCGCCTTGAACATAATCAAGAAGTGCGCTACCCGTTTCCTTTTTAAAATTTTCGCTTGGGAAAGCAGTGAAAATCCAAGGAATAACAGTTGTATCTTCGCTTGCAAGATAACGGCTTATTTCCTTTGCCAAAGGGTCGTCAGGTGTTTCATTTTCGCTGAAAGTATTGAAGGGCGTTATAAACCCAAGTTTTTCGGTAACATATTCCTTGCCTGTATCGCTTGAGAAAAGCCAATCAAGAAAATCGAGCGAAGCCTTGCGCTTTTCTTCGCTGACATTTTTATTTATTGCAAAATAATTTTCGGTGCCTATACATATACCCTGTTTTTCTTCACCGTCTATTCCTGTATAAATCGGAAGCATTTTAATATCATCTGCACGGACAGTATTTCCTTCCACGCCCGAAATTTGTGACCAGGCCCAATTGCCGTTTTGCACCATCGCCGCTTTTGAAAGCGCAAATTCCGCCATTGAATCTGCTACCGATTTAGAGCCCAAAAGCGTTTTAGCCGTCACCGAATTTTCGGTATAAAGGTCAAAAATCTTTTTAAAGTTTTGCTCATATTTAAAAGCAATTTCTTCCGCTTCAAGCAAAGAAAGGGTTGGTTCTTTGCCCTCTTCCTTGTTTCTATACTCATAAAAAAGCGGAATATTTAAAAGGTGGGTTTGCCAGCGCCAGTCTTCCCCGCTCGAAAGCGAAGTGGACGCAAAGACACCGTCAATACCGAGTTGTTCCTTGTGTTTGGTCATATCTTCAACAACAATTTTAAGTGTTGCAAAATTCTTGATTTCTTCCACGCTGTCCACTTTTTGCTGACGGTCCGACAAACCGAAATATTTATCCATAATTTCGTTATTATAAATTATTCCGTATCCTTCAACAACATAGGGCACCGCATATACACCGTCCCCTTCAGCAATTGCCAACGATTTATCTGAAAGGTAGGAATAAATTTTGCTGTTCTTTATATCAAGGCAATAATCTTTCCACGAATTAAAACCTATCGGCCCGTTCACCTGAAAAATAGTAGGAGCTTCCGTTTTGGCAATTTCTGACTTTAAGGTTTGTTCGTATGTGTTAGCCGCTGCTGTAACAACTTTGACCTTTACACCTGTTTCTTCTTCATACTTTTCTGCCAATTCCTGCATTATTTGTGCGGTTTCGGGTTTAAAATTCAAATAATAAACCAGCGCATTATTATTTTTTTCGCCGCAACCCGCAAGGCACAAAGTGGTAATAACAAGAGTTAAAATCAAGGAAATTATCTTTTTCACCATAATACCTCCAAAATTATATTAGTAATACTTTTCCACCGTTTTTCTTAATTATGATTTTATTTTTTCCAACGCCCCTTTTTCAAGGCGGGATACCTGTGCTTGACTGATGCCTATTTCTTCGGATACTTCCATCTGGGTTTTACCCTGCATAAACCTGAGTTTTAAAATATGCTTTTCACGGTCACTTAAATCCTTTATTGCCTGTTTAAAAGCAATTTCCTGAAGCCAATTTTTATCGTCGTTATTATCTCCCAATTGGTCAAGCACATAAATCGTATCACCGCCGTCGGAATAAACAGGGTCATAAAGCGACATTGGTGACACGATGCTTTCAAGTGCTATCACCACATCGGAAACAGGAAGATCTAATTCATTTGCTATCTGCGAAACCGTAGGTTCAATCTGTTTTTCACCTATTATCCGTTCCTTTACCTGCATCGCACGGTATGCCGTATCCTTTATTGAACGACTGACTCTTATAAGATTATTATCCCGTAAATACCGCCTGATTTCGCCGATTATCATCGGAACGGCATAAGTAGAAAATTTGACATTTTGTGTTACATCAAAATTATCAATTGCTTTTATAAGTCCGATACAACCGATTTGAAACAAATCATCAAGATTTTCTCCCCTGCCTGTAAATCGCTGAATTACGCTCAAAACAAGACGAAGATTCCCATTTATAAGTTTTTCACGTGCTGTTTCGCTGCCTTTTCTTATTTGTTGCAAAAGGGCCATTTTTTCAGCCTCTTTAAGCAACGGCAATTTTGCGGTGTCCACGCCGCAAATTGAAACCTTGTTATACATAAAAGCCACTCCGTAATAATGTTTTTCTAACCATAAACATTATTACCGTTATATGCTCACATTACACCGAAAAAATATTTTTTGTTTCGACAAACTTCACTTGCATTTTTAATTTTTAATCAATCTAAGCACTTTGTCATTGCGAACAAATGCGAAGCAATCCGGTTACATAAAACAAAACACGAGATTGCTTCGGAACTTCATCCCTCACAATGGCATTATCAATTCACATTGCATATCGTAGGGGCGACCATCGTCGTCCTATATTTAATCAAATTCAGACGGACGCGCAATGCACGCTCATACAATGTTATTATATAGATTTCACGATAATTCCGTATTCCGTATTAAAAAAGGACCGGCAAAGCCAGTCCCTACTAAATATTTTTTAGATCTATGCATTTTTATTCTTTTTACTGCCTTGATTAAAGGCGTTGGTACGGTAATTGCCTTCCTTTTTCTGACACTCTTTATCCCAAAGTTCCTTAACTTTCTCATAAACACTGTCGTTGATTTCGGGCGTTCCACCGTATTTTGTAGGTAAAAGCATATCACCTGCTGCCTTAAAGTCGGTACAAGCGGTATCGTTACGCCACAATTCACGAACAGCCTTGTCACGAAGATCAGGGATATCCATAGACTTACCGTCCGCTAAAATTGAGCGGTACGCAAACATACCCGGCAGCCACATATCAAGCGCTTCGTAAATATCGATTGTATCAGCTTCGGGGTTACCCTTAATTTTTTCTACAAAGTGCCACATAGAATAAAAATCACTACCGCCGTGACCAAAGCCTTCAAGCTGTTCAGCAGGGCCATGCTGCGGGTCGTATCTTTCGCTTTTTGGGTTTTCGTAATCGCCCGAAAATTCATCATACTGTACGTTTATAGTTTCAATATACTTAGTGTGTGCAAGTTCGCGGTCGGATTCCATTCTACCCTTAGAACCATACATAGAATACCAAATCGAATTTTTATAAAGACCACCGTGAATACTCTTTATGATAGCATCGTTTTCAAGGGTAATCATTTCAATAGCAAAAGAACCGCTCTTACAACCCACACGCAGTTTTCTTTCATTCTTTTGACCTTCAAAACCTGTAACCTTTACAGGACGAAGACCCGTTGAGTGAATAATAGGGCCTATAGAGTGTGTGCAGTAGAAGGTTGAATGCATATTATTGCGCCAATGGTCCTTTTCACCGTAAGTGATACTGGGCCAGATAGATTCACAGTTATGTATGTATTCACATTCACCGTACTCAAATTCACCTATAACACCCTTTTCGTAAAGCTTTTTCATTTCGTAGGGTGCGGGCATATAGCAATAGTTTTCGCCGTAAGCATAAACAAGACCGCTTTCTTCAACTGCTTCCAAAAGTTCTACCGCTTCTTTCATAGTCTGTACGGGTAAAACTTCAGAAAATACGTGAAGACCGCGCTTTAATGCCTTGATAGCAAAAGGTGCGTGCTCATTTGCGTAGTTTGCAAGCACCACAGCGTCCATATCGTGTTTGATAAAATCTTCGAAATTATCATAAAAAGCGATATCAAGCCCCTTCGCATTTTCGCGTTGAGCATCAAGCGCCTCAGGAAGTTTATCGCAAATAGCCACAACTTCGGCATTATCTGCACGTTTGCAATAGTTAATCATACTCGAGCCTCTATATGCACCGAGTACACCAATTCTTACCTTTTTCATAATAAATCCTCCTTTTTATATTAGTATATCACCTCAAAAAATATACAACAATGGATTTTTTCCATATATTTATCTAAAAAAGTTATATGATTAATTGTATACAACAAAAAAACTCCGCCGAAGCGGAGTTTAAATAAAACTTCGGCAGGACCAAGGCCCTGCCCTACAAAAGATTTTTTATTTTTTAATCTTTTCAATATCATAAGGTGTTGTCTGGTAAACAAAATAGTTAAGCCAGTTAGAATACAAAAGGTTGGCGTGTGCGCGCCAAGTAACCTTTGGCTGTTTTTTAGGGTTGCCATCGGGGAAATAGTTTACGGGAATTTTAATCGGTTTTCCCGCATCCAAATCTCTGAAATACTCACTTGCCAAAGTGCCTGCATCATATTCCGAATGACCTGTTATAAAAATTTGTTTGCCGTTTTTGGTAGCCATTGCATAAACACCGGCCTCTTTTGAAGAAGCCAAAATCTTAAGCCCTTTACATTTCTTGACATCTTCAATATCAACTGTTGTATGTCTTGAATGCGGAACCATAAACACATCGTCAAAACCTCGGAAAAGAATAGAACGTTTATAATCCACTGTGTGTGGAAAAACACCAAACATCTTTTCGTTAAGAGGTTTTTTATTGATACCAAAATGATAATAAAGCCCCGCCTGAGCGCCCCAGCAAATGTGGAATGTCGAGTGAACGTGGGTTTTGGTCCACTCCATAATCTCACAAAGTTCTTCCCAATATTCCACTTCTTCGAAAGGCATCTGTTCAACGGGCGCACCCGTAATAATCATACCATCAAAAGTTTTATCACGAACATCATCAAAAGTTTTATAAAATGCAATCATATGCTCTTGTGGGGTGTTCTTTGAAAGATGGCTTTTTGTGTGGATAAGTTCAAGTTCAACCTGTAACGGCGAGTTGCCGAGAAGACGCGATAACTGTGTTTCGGTTTCAATCTTCTTGGGCATTAAATTTAAAAGCAGTATCTTAAGCGGACGGATATCCTGTGTTATGGCGCGGGTTTCGGTCATAACGAAGATATTTTCATCCTGTAAAGTTTTTACTGCAGGTAAATCGTTTGGTATTCTTATAGGCATAGTTTCTATTTCCTTCTTCATATTTGCCTCCCTTGCCTAAAGGGAGGTGGCACGGCGCAAGCCGTGACGGAGGGATTTTCCTTTTAATTAAATTTTATCAAGCGCCTGTTTAATGTCAGCAATTATATCTTCTGCTTCTTCTATTCCGCAAGAGAAACGAATAAGGTCAGGTGTGATACCCGCTGCCAATAATTCGTCATCATTCATCTGACGGTGGGTAGCGTTAGCGGGATGCAAACAACAGGTTCTTGCGTCGGCAACGTGTGTTGCGATAGAAGCAAGCTTTAATTCTTTCATAAAGGCTTCAGCCGCTTTACGACCGCCCTTAACACCAAAGCTTACAACACCGCAGCCGCCGTTTGGCATATATTTCATTGCTAAATCATAGTTGCTGTCGCCCTCAAGATGCGGATAGCGAACCCAGGCAATTCTATCATCACTTTGCAAAAATTTTGCAACTGCAAGCCCATTTTCGCAGTGTTTCTTCATACGAAGGTGCAAACTTTCAAGCCCAAGGTTCAAAACATAGGCAGTTTGAGCCTGCTGGCAACAACCGAAGTCACGCATTAACTGTGCGGTAGCTTTGGTGATATAAGCACCCTCAATACCAAAACGTTCGGTATAGGTCACTCCGTGATAACTGTCGTCCGGAGTGCAAAGACCGGGGAATTTTTCAGAATATTTTGTCCAATCAAACTTACCCGAATCCACAATACAACCACCGACAGCGCTTGCATGACCGTCCATATATTTTGTGGTTGAATGAATGACAATATCTGCGCCCCATTCAATCGGACGGCAGTTCACAGGTGTTGCAAAAGTGTTATCTATAATAAGCGGCACACCGTGTTTATGAGCCACATTTGCAAAACGTTCAATGTCAAAAACATTAAGAGCCGGGTTAGCAATAGTTTCGCCAAAAACAGCCTTTGTGTTGGGTTTGAATGCTTTATCAAGTTCTTCATCAGTACTGTCGGGAGAAACAAAGGTGAATTCTATACCCATTCTCTTCATAGTAACGGCAAAAAGGTTATATGTGCCGCCATAAATTGTAGAAGAAGCAACAACATGGTCACCACAACCTGCAATGTTGAAGATCGAGAAGAAAGAGGCTGCCTGCCCTGAAGAAGTAAGCATAGCGGCAGTACCGCCTTCCATCTCACAAATTTTAGCGGCAACAAAATCACAAGTGGGATTTTGAAGACGAGCATAGAAATAACCTGAAGCCTCTAAGTCAAAAAGCTTTCCCATATCTTCGCTTGTGTCATATTTATAGGTTGTGCTCTGATAAATCGGAATCTGACGGGGTTCACCGTTTTTCGGCTGATATCCGCCCTGAACACATTTTGTGCCGAGTTTTATATTTTTCATTTTTTATTACTCCTAACCAAATAGTTTTTTAGCGTTCATATTAAGTATACTACGAATTTCGTTTTCGTCAAGGTCTATACTCAAAAAATATTCAATTTCCTGTTTTGCAGACCACATCGGATAATCGGTACCGAATAACACCCTATCTGCGCCGTAGCTTCTTATAATTTCTTTTGCGTTTTCGGGTTTCATATAGGGGAAACTCGAAGAACAGTCAACATAAAAGTTTGGTATATTCTTATAGGCTTCCACCGCTTCTTCCCAAATTGACCAACCGCCCAAATGAGCGCCGATTACAGTAAGGTTTTTATAAATATCCAAAATCGGCAAAAGTCTGTTGGGATTTGAGTAATCATAGCGGTTATCACCCGTATGCATAAGCACAGGAAGATTATTTTCTTCGCACAATTCGTAAATTTTAAGGCAGCGGTAGTCATCAATCTTAAATGCCTGAATATCGGGATGAAGTTTAACTCCTTTAAGTCCCAATTCCAAAAGATGCTTTACATCCGCTTTAATATCAACGCTTTCAGGGTGAAGTGTTCCAAGACCTGTCATAAGACCGTTCGAATTTTCAACCTCGCGAGAGATAAATTCATTGATGCTTTTAACCTGTTTTGGAGTAGTGGCTACCGATTGCACAATAAAATGGTCAATCCCTGCCTCTTTACCCGAACTTATTAAATCTTCAACCGTTCCCTTGCCTACCGATTTTCCGCCATAGAAATTATCGGTCCCCGCAACCGCCTTTTCGGCAATTTTTTCAGGGTAAATATGACAATGTGAATCTATTACAAAAATATCGTTTATCATAATCCTAATTTCTTTGCTGCGTCTTCACGCATTTTATATTTTAAAATCTTGCCTGCGGCATTCATCGGGAAAGAATCAACAAAATCAATATAACGCGGAACTTTATGGCGTGCCATATGGTCAGCAATATATTGACGCATTTCTTCTTCGGTCATACTTTCGCCCTTTTTAAGAATTATGCAAGCCATAATTTCTTCGCCATAGGTCTTATCGGGAACACCTATAACCTGAACATCGCTTACTTTGGGACATGTATAGATAAATTCTTCAATTTCCTTGGGATAAATATTTTCACCGCCGCGGATAATCATATCTTTAAGTCTGCCTGTAATACGATAGTTACCGTCATCATCACAGCAAGCCAGGTCGCCTGTGTGCAGCCAGCCGTCCTTGTCGATAGCTTCGGCGGTTGCCTTAGGCATTTTGTAGTAACCCTTCATTATATTATAACCGCGGGCTACAAATTCACCGTTAACACCGTTGGGACAGTCAAGACCTGTTTCTGGGTCAACAATTTTACATTCAACGTTAGCAAAAGCGCTGCCAACCGTTTCGGTACGTACAGTAAGTGAGTCAAAATAACTGCTCATCGTACAACCGGGTGATGCCTCTGTCTGACCGTAAACCGAAACAATTTCTTTCATATTCATATTATCCGCTTCGGTAGCCTTTTTCATAAGGTCGGCAGGACAGTTTGCACCCGCCATAATACCAACACGCAAATATGAAAAATCAGTCTTTTCAAAATCGGGGTGGTTCATCATAGCGATAAACATTGTCGGCACGCCGTTAAAAGCGGTTATATGCTCATTATGAACACACGCAAGTGAAGATTTTGCCGAGAAATACGGCATTGGGCACATTGTAGCACCATGTGTCATAGAAGAAGTCATCGAAAGCACCATTCCGAAGCAGTGGAACATCGGAACTTGAATCATCATACGGTCGGCAGTAGAAAGTTCCATTCTGTCGCCGATATATTTACCGTTGTTTACGACATTATAATGGGTAAGCATTACGCCCTTGGGGAAGCCTGTTGTACCCGAAGTATACTGCATATTGCAAACGTCGTCCTTATCAACCGCCGCCGCCATTCTGTAAACTTCGGAAACGGGAACCTGTTCTGATAACTCAATAGCATCATTCCAAGTAAGGCAACCCTTTTGCTTGAAACCTACAGTAATAGCATTTCTAAGGAACGGAAGTCTCTTACTGTGAAGCGGTGAACCAGGTTTTGTGTTTTCAAGTTCAGGACATAATTCTGCTATGATTTCGCCATAGTGACAGTCCTTTGCACCCTCGGTCATAATTAAAGTGTGGGTATCGGACTGACGTAAAAGATATTCAATTTCGTGAATTTTGTAAGCGGTATTAACAGTAACCAAAACTGCGCCAAGCTTTACAGTAGCCCAGAACGCAATATACCATTGCGGAACGTTGGAAGCCCAAACAGCCACGTGTGTACCTGCCTTAACGCCCAAAGCAATCAAAGAGCGGGCAAAGGTATCAACATCATCACGAAACTCGCTGTAAGTTCTTGTATAATCAAGGGTTGTATATTTAAAAGCATATTGGTCGGGAAATTCTTCTACCATACGGTCAAGCACTTC
>CAYQFW010000008.1:9586-14843 GCA_964416955.1 uncultured Ruminococcus sp. | reverse complement strand
GTGCACAGGTGTTGCTCAGGCAGCGGCAGATGCTTATAAGTACGTTCGCCGCGGCGGCGGATATTGCGAAATGGGCTTCTTCGTAAACGCTGGCGAATGCACAATGAACCCCCACTTTGACCTTTGCAACAAAGAAATCACATTGGTTGGTTCTTGGGTATACAGTGCTAACGAGTACATTGAAACTCTCGGCTTCTTAAAGAAGGCAAAAGAAATGTCTATCCCCGTTGAAAAGCTCGTAACAGACCACTATCCGTTAGAGCAGTATGTTGACGCTATGGAAAAGAATATTTCTTTAACAGGCGTTAAGATTGCTATCGTAATGGAATAATAATCTGTATAAACCAAATATTACATAAAGCGAAAGCGAGGTGAAATTCACCTCGCTTTTGTTGTGTTGTATTTATTTTATTGTTCTTTTAGTCGCGAAACGATTAAAAGAACAACGCTGCCGCACCGTAGCTTACAAATGCCACGATTATGCCTGCCGTCAGCACTCCGCATGCGATTGCGGGAAAAGACTTTTTTAGAGATATGCCCATCATGGCTGCAATAAGCGCGCCTGTCCAAGCACCTGTGCCGGGTAAAGGTATTGCTACGAATATCCAAAGGCCCCAAGGTCCGTATTTTTCTATTGTATCCTTTTTAGAAAACGCCTTTTCCTCCATTTTCACAACAATATGTGCCAAAAAGCCCTCCCTCTTACTCATCCAAGCAAAAATCTTCTTTATAAAAATTATAATAAACGGAACAGGTACCAAATTACCAATTATTGCAACGGGAATGGCAATTTTCCAATCAAGCCCCGCTCCCGTTGCGACTGGTAACGCACCGCGAAGCTCGATTATCGGCACCATAGAAATAAAAAATGTCATTATAATTTTACCCAAAAAGGTATTCCACAAAAAGCTCATAACTATCTCCTAACAAACGAAAGCATCTTTAAAACAAATATTTTAATAAATTTGTAATTCACAACAGCCATTACAAGAATTGCGAGCACCTGAACCCAAATATTAAAGGGTAAATCACAAACCATAAACACGGTCTGCACCAAAAGAATCAAGGTGTTTATTGTAACATTCTTCGAGTACATTTTAAAGGGAATGTATTTAATAACATTAACCGCTCTGATTACAAAAATAAGCAAATAACTTACGAAAGTTGCAATAGCGGCGCCCTGAACACCCAAAGGCGAGGGAATTAAAATAAAGTTGAGAATTATATTAAGCACCGCTCCCACCATTGTGGTAAGAAAAGAGTTTTTGCTTCGCTTTTCTACTATATAAACCGAACCCATAAAGTTGGTAAATGCGCTGAACACCATAGCCATAGCGAGCATTGGAACATACTTCCAAGCCGAATAAAATGCATCGGTGGTTAAAAGCTTTATAGCAGGAATACTGAAAGCTACCACAAATGCGCCTACAAGGAACATTACACTTTGGAAAGAACCCCACACTTTCGAAAAGAAATCTATATGCTCTTCTCTTGTATTTTCCGACTCGGTAACAGCCGAAAACTGCCACGCCTGCATAAATACAGTTGAAATCAGGGTTAAAAAGGTCGGCAACTTATAGGAAACTGCATAAATACCGTTAGCTTCCGCACCGATAAAACCGTTTACAAGATAACGGTTAGACACGCTTGTCACCCACCAGAAAATTGTAGCGGGAATCATTGGGACACTATATCTGATAATATCTTTAAAAATTGCTTTATCAAATTTAACCGTAATATCCCGCCAAAGCTTTTCCTTTACAACTATTAGCAAAGTCGAAAGCGCGTCAGCCAAAACAACCGACAGGACATAGCCTGTGATACCAATATTGAATACAGCCAAAAACAAAATATTAAACACTATAACAAGCGAGGTATTGATTATTCCCTGCACTGCAAAAAATGCAGTACTTCCAAGTGCTCTTATATATTTTGAGCAAAGCGAATGATAGCACGAAGCCATCGTATAAGCAACTATAAGCCAAATATATCCATCAAACTGGTGGGTTAAAAACAAAATAGGGCATATCAAAAGAAACATAAGCGCGCCGAATGTTATGGTAAACACACCCGAAGAAAAAACGCTTCGCCTATCTATTTTGCTATCCATTGCAAAACGAAAAACACCGTCTGTTATACCTAAAGATATTACAGGCAGTAAAAGGTTTGCGGTTTGGGTAATAAGGTCGGCTGTGCCATACTGCGCAGTTGTAAGATAGCCTGTATAAAAACGCACCATCAAAAAAACTAACAGCTTTGAGCCAAATGTACCCAGACTTATCAAGGCTGTATTGGATACCAAGGTTTTATACTTATTCATATAATTATACTTCCCAATTTTTTTACATATTTTATGTTACTATATTTATTTTAAAGTGTCAACCGAAATTTATATAACTATCCCTTGCATAACCCACAATTCCATTAAACCCTACAAGCGCCCAATCGGGAACACGGGCATAAACCGTTACCTCACTGCCGTTAGGTATTCTTCCCACTATAAAAGCATCGGCAGAAGGGCGGGTACGGACATTAAGATTGCCACCGTTCGTCGCAACACTTGCTATAGTTATAGGTTGCGGAGCATTAAAAGGTATTCCGAAATATTCAGTAAGCGACAGAACAAAATTTGCCGCAATAAGTTCAATGTTGTCTCTTATCCATTGCGCATCCTCAGCGTTATCGTGATAAGCAATCTCAACAAGCACACCGGGTGCTCTTGTACGCGTAACTTCTCCCAAAGATGTCGTTGGAACAGTGCGCACGCTATCAGGCAAAGGATAAATAAGTTTTAAATTTTTTGCCACTATATCGGCAAAGCGTTTACCTTGTATACTTGCAGGGTAATAATAAACTTCGCTTCCTCTTGCCGTTCCGTTGCCAAGCGCAGTAGCATTGGAATGTAATGCGAAATGCAAATCAAAAACACCTCTGTTTGAAGCGGCAATTGAAGATGCGGCGGTCATATCGGGAGTGTTGCGTACAAACTGTATTCCACTTGCCGCTAAATACGGCTCCATAGCGTCAGCAATAAGATTCATATAATACTCTTCGTTTCCGCCTCCGTTATAAGGGTTAAATTCCTGTGTAGAAGGGCTTAAATATATTGTCGGCATAATAAAACCATCCTTTCATTTCAAAAATATGAAGCGAAAGGATGGGTTATGTTTAATTTTAAAAAGAGTCTTTAACAACCGATAAAAACCAGCAGTAAAGCGCTTCGCCAAGTTCCTGATAAACAGGGTCGCCGTCGTGTGAACAAAGCATGGCAAAGGTTTGTCCTATACGGCGAACCGTATCACCGCCGCGGCGGAAAGCCAAATAATAGAACGAAAAAGCGCCTGTGTCCTGCGCAGTATCATATAGCGACGCTTCCTCGCGTTTAACGGTATCCAAAAAGCCTTTCTGTGCCACACCGCAAAACGAATCATCAGGTGCAAACTGCTCAAATCCAACCGTTGCAGTAAAAGACAAAAGCAATCTTCTTTGAACCGTCATTTCATAATCACATTCGTCATTCAAAGGATTACTGCGGGCGTCCTTTATAAATTCGCGCGCAACAGCCTCTCCCCACTGTCTTGCCTTGTCCTTATCTACAGAATAAGAACTGTCGCTTGCGGGGTTGATTTTATTTCTGTTAACATCTAACGAGGGCTTGTCACCTGCGATTTTAATATCGCTGTCATTAAAAACCAATTTACTCACTCCATATTAGGCTGATGGAAGTCGAAACAATCACGGTTTCGCTCACAGCCTTTCAACGTTTTTCTGGTGCTTATTTTTGTAAGGCAAAGTATTACAAGTGATAAAGCAAGGAAAAACGAAAAATTATTATTTGTCAGGCGTGACGGGTTTAACTTCCATCAGCCTAAGTGCTTCGGCCAACTGTGCAGGGCAAGAAGTGTTCTTAAAACCGCACTTTATATTTTCAAGGCGTTTTATAACATCTTCCGCTTTCATACCAACAACCAAAGCAGAAATACCCTGTGTATTACCGTTGCAGCCGCCTTCAAAACGAACATTGTTCACAATGCCGTCTTCAACATCTATCAAAATTTTTCTTGTGCATACTCCATTAGTTCTATATGAAAATTGCATTTTAAATATTCCTATCTGTCCTTAAATTTATTGCTGCGAACGGGATGACGAAGTTTGCGTAGCGCTTTTGCTTCAATCTGTCTTATACGCTCACGCGTTACATCAAATTCCATACCAACTTCTTCTAATGTGTGGCATCTGCCGTCCATTAAACCGAAACGAAGACGGATAACCGCTTCTTCACGCGGGGAAAGGGTTTTAAGCACGCTGTCGATATCTTCGTTTGTAATTGTCTTCAAAGCTGCTTCATCAGGAGCGAGAGCATCTTCGTCACGGATAAAATCCATAAGTCGAGAATCTTCTTCAGGTCCAATGGGAGTTTCCATTGAAACGGGTTCTTGAGCAACACGCATAATTTCTCTTACACGTTCAACAGGCAAATCCATCTTTTCCGCTATAAGTTCCTCGCTCGGCTCAAAACCGTTTTCGTGAAGCAATTGGCTTTGAATTTTCTTAAGTCTGTTAATGGTTTCAACCATGTGAACAGGGATACGAATAGTGCGCGCTTGGTCAGCAATAGCACGTGTAATTGCCTGACGAATCCACCAAGTAGCATAAGTTGAAAACTTAAATCCTTTTGTGTGGTCAAACTTATCTACCGCTTTGATAAGACCCACGTTTCCTTCTTGAATAAGGTCAAGGAAATACATACCTCTGCCAACATATTTTTTAGCGATACTTACAACGAGACGAAGGTTAGCTTCGGTAAGTCTTTGCTTTGCATACTGATTACCCTCGGCAATTTTAATTGCAAGTTCAATCTCTTCATCACTTGACAAAAGCGGCACACGTCCGATTTCACGAAGATAAACTTTAACGGGATCATCAAGAGAAAGACCGTCAAGCGATACATCTTCGGTTATTTGGTCAACATCAACTTCCTTTAAATCTTCTTCGGTAGGTTCTTCATCAAAATCAATATCGAGTAGCGGAGGTTCTTCAAAAAGTTCTTCCAAATCTTCAGGCGCATTTTCAATTTCGTCAATACTGTTTGCCGAAGAAATTTCTTCCTTTTCAATTTCTTTTTCTATGTTGTTTTCTTCAATTTTAATATCGTCCATGTTTATTCATTCCCTTTTGTTTTTTTATTTATAATTTCTTGTAGTTTAGAAGCCCAGTCTTCTGTATTTTCGGTATTTTCCTTGCCCAAACCAAGAAG